>WHTJ01000081.1 GCA_009377795.1 Propionibacteriales bacterium
CCGCCAGCTCCACGAATGTGATGCGAGTGCCCGGCCGACATCGCGTCGGCTGGGCACTCGGTCTTTCTTCACCCTGCGGCGGTCACGTCGCCCAGGAACTCGGAGATGCGCGGCAGCAGCCGCGGATCGATGGTGTGCCCGCCGGCGTGGGTCAGCGCGGTCACCTCGGCTCCGGCCGCACGCAGCTGGGCGGTGAGCGTACCGGTCAGCTCGGGTGTGGCCATCGGGTCGGCTCGCCCGTTCACCACCGCGACCCGCTTGCCGGTCAGATCCGCCTTCGGCGGCTCGTGGAACGGCACCATGGCGGCCAGCAGCACCGCTCCGGCCAGCGCCTCCGGCCGTTGCAGCAGCAGCGCGGAGGCGATGTTGGCGCCGTTGGAGAACCCGACCGCCCGCCAGCTGCCCGGCGCGACGTCGTACTCCTGCTCGGCGGCGGCCAGGAACCCGGCGAGCTCGTCGACGCGGGCCCGCAGGTCGTCCTCGTCGAAGACACCTTCCCGCAGCCGGCGGAAGAACCGCGGCATGCCGTTCTCGAGCACCGACCCGCGTACCGAGAGTACCGGCGCGCCGGGGGCGATGTGGTGACGCAGCGGGAGGAGGTCGAACTCGTTCCCGCCGGTGCCGTGCAGGAGCAGCAGCGGCGCCGCTCCCGCGCCGGGCGCGCCCGGGAGCCACACGTGGGGGCGGTCCAGGGTCCCGGTCCCGGTCATGTGGCCGTCTTCTCGGTGAGCTCGGGATTGTTCTCCGCCGGCAGGGAGAGCCTCGGCAGGGCCGCCTCGATCTGCTCGCGGCTGGGCTCCAGCCACGGCGGCAGCTTCAGGGCCCGGCCGAGCTCCAGCAGCGGCTCGTCGGCGGCGAACCCGGGCTGGTCGGTGGCGATCTCCAACAGGGTTCCGCCGGGCTCGTGGAAGTAGATCGAGCGGAAGTACTGCCGGTCCATGATCGCGGTCACCTGCGCGCCCCGCTCGACGAGCTCGGCGCGCCACTGCTCCTGGGTCGCCTCGTCCGGGACGCGCCACGCGACGTGGTGCACGGTGCCGCCGGCCACGAGACCGCGCGGCTCGTCCGGGTTGACCAGTACGTCGACCAGCGCGCCAGGGCCGCCGTCCCCGGCGGCGAACCGCAGCCGGTTGCCGGACCTGCCGGCCGGACGCAGTCCCAGCTCCTCGAGCATCCCCACCGTCCCGTCCTCGCTGGCCATGGAGAGGGTCACCGAGTGGAGTCCGCGGATCCCGTGCTCGGCCGGGACGATCCCGTTCTCCCACGGTGCGCGCGGGTCGCCCTGGGGATGGGCCACCAGCGCCAGCTCCAGCCCGTCCGGGTCGTGGAACGTCACTGCCTCCTCGCCGTCACGCTCGGCGATGTCGCTGACCTCGATCCCGAGATCCCGCAGATGCTGCTGCCACCAGCCGATCGAGGACGGAGATACGGAGAACGCCGTCGTGGTGGCCTGCCCGGTTCCGTGACGGCCCGGCGGCACGGAACCGAACGGGAAGAACGTCAGCAGCATTCCCGGCCGTCCGGCCTCGTCGCCGTAATACAAGTGGTAGACGTCGGGCGCGTCGAAGTTCACGGTGGTCTTCACGAGCCGAAGTCCGAGTGTGCGCAGATAGAACTCCGCGTTGCGCTGCGGATCCCCGGCGATGGCCGTGACGTGGTGTAGCCCACTGGTCGCGAGAGTCATGGATTCCTCCTCAGTTCGACGGAGACGGACGAGACCTGCGTCAGTCCTGCGTGATCGCCAAGACCTCGAATTCGAGGCCGACCTTGTCGCCGGTCGGGCCCCCGCCGCCGAATCGGCGGTAGGTCCGTCGCCGCAGTCATCGCAACCCTCCCAGGTAGTTGACGTGTCACCTACATGATGCGGTAACATGGGTGACGTGTCAACTATTCCGGAGAGATTTGATCCCGTGACCGAGACTCAGTGGCTCACCGAGCAGCAGCAGCGCGCCTGGCGCGCCTACCTGGATATGAACACTCAGCTCACCGCCAGGTTGCACCGTCAGTTGCAGGCCGACTCCGGACTGTCGCTCGCCGACTTCGACGTACTGGTCCAGCTGACTGACCGGGCCGAGCCGCGCATGCGGGTCGGCGAGCTCGCGGAGGCCCTGCAGTGGGAGAAGAGCCGCCTATCCCACCACCTGGCCCGCATGCAGCGTCGCGGTCTCGTCGGTCGCGAGGACTGCGCGGACGATGGCCGTGGCGCCTTCGTCGTGCTCACGCCCGAGGGCCGGAGCGCGATCGAGGAGGCCGCCCCGGCCCATGTCGACACCGTGCGTGACCTGGTCTTCGACCAGCTCACGACGGCTCAGGTCCGTACCCTGGCCACCATCGCCGACAGGGTTCTCGGCCGCCTGCACGACACGTCCTGAGACCGGGAATTCGGCATCCACATCGGCATGCCCCGCGGTGCGAAACTTGTTCCGCGCATCTAACCTAGTTCGCAGTGTCTCGCAGCGTCTCCCAATGGGGTGGAGGTCCCGTGCCGCATCGACTTCGTGGTGTCACCGTGGTGACGCTGCTGGCACTCGTGCTCGCGGTCGCATGCGGTGGGGCGAGTCGCCTGGCGGAGGGTGATGACGACGCCCCGGGTGACGACCCTGCCGAGTCCGCCGGGGGCGCGCCCGAGTCGCAGTGGCCGTCGCCCGGTTATCAGAAGAAGCTGCGACAGGACACCGTCGACGGTGCGGAGCTGCGGCGCCTGCAGAAGGGCAGGTCGCTGCCGCGCGTCCGCAAGCCCAACATCGTGCTGATCCTCACCGACGATCAGACTCTCAGCGACATGAGGTGGATGCCGAAGACTCGCAGCCTCTTCGAGAAGGCCGGTGTCCGGTTCAGGGAGGCGATCTCGCCGAACCCGTTGTGCTGTCCGGCTCGCGCCGAGATCCTCACCGGCCAGTACTCCCACAACAACGGCGTGCGCACCAACCACTGGCCCAACGGCGGCTACTACGCCCTCGACAAGATGAACACCGTGCCGGTCTGGCTGCAGGAAGCCGGCTATCGTACGGCGTTTCTCGGCAAGTACCTCAACCAGTACGGCGACCTCGACGCGCGTGAGGTGCCGCCGGGCTGGGACGTCTGGCACGGCGCGGTGGGGCTCAGTACCTACGACTTTCACAACGTGCGGCTCAACGTGAACGGCCACGTCAGGGAGTACAGCGGGGTCTACCAGACCGACCTGTACGCCGCGCAGACCGAGCGGCTGATCGAGCGGTTCTCTCAGGGCGATCGGCCGTTCTTCCTCTGGCAGTCGCACGTCGCGCCGCACAAGGGCTGCAACGCGAGGTACAGCGAGGACCCCACGGGCGGCAGGTGCTGGACGCCGCCCGACCCGTCGCCCGCCTACGCCGGGATGTTCGACGACACCGAGCCGCCGCAGTGGTCGGATCGGTCGTACGACGAGAAAGACACCCGCGACAAGCCGCGATGGCTCCACAACAGGGTGCCGCTGGCGGACCAGGTGTGGGACGAGCTGGCGCTCACCGAGCTCTTCCAGCGCAGGATCGAGTCGTTGCAATCGGTCGAGGACTCCGTGGCCCGCACGATGGCCGCGCTCAAGAAGGCCGGCGAGCTCGACGAGACCCTGATCATCTTCGCCTCCGACAACGGATATCTCCTCGGAGAGCACAAACTCTCCGGCAAGAACATCGGCTACGAGCCGGCGCTGCGGGTTCCGATGTTCATGCGAGGGCCGGGCGTGCCGGCCGGACGTACGATCAAGGACGTCGTGAGCATCGTCGACATCGGGGCCACGATCGCCCACGTGGCCGGTGCGGATCCGACCGTGCGGCTCGACGGGCGGAACCTGACGGCGATCAGCCGCGGACAGCGTCCCGGATGGAACACCATGTTGATCGAGGGCGGATCGTCCGGTACCGATGCGAAGGGACGCTGGCGCTACATTGGCGTTCGAACCTCGCGCTACACGTACATTCAGTGGCGCCAGACCGGCGAGGTCGAGCTCTATGATCGGCGCCGTGATCCCGATCAGCTGACCAACGTGGCCGGCACCCGGGCGTACTCGAAGGTGGAGACGGAGATGCGACACCGGCTGTCAGAACTGGAGCGCTGCGAGGGCGCGGAGTGCCGACGGGGCTTCCGCCCGGCACCGCGGCCTCGGATGGTGGATCGGTAGCGGACATGCGGTCACGACACATGAGCGGTGCCGGCTGGCGCCGCGCACCTCGGCTGCTGTCCGGGGTGCTCGCAGCGGTCCTGGCAGTGACTGCGTGCTCCGGCGACGAGGAGGCACCGCAGCCATCACCGGACGACGACGGCGGCGGGGGTAGCAAGCCCACCGCGGTGTGGCCGTTCACCGGGTTGCCGGCTCCGGGTGCGCTCCCGGCCCATCGCGCCGCCCTGGTCAAGATCGACAACAGCACGAGTTCGGACCCGCAGGTGGGCCTGGCGGCCGCCGCCCTGGTCGTCGAGGAGCTGGTGGAGGGCGGGCTCACCCGGCTCGCCGCGTTCTACTACTCGACGCTCCCGAAGGAGGTCGGGCCGGTCCGGTCGATGCGGGCGACCGACATCGGCATCGTGGCGTCGACCGGGGCGGCCCTCGTGGCCTCGGGAGCCGCCCCGCAGACGGAGGCGCGGGTGCGACAGGCGCGGATCGAGACGGTCAAGGAGGGCGGGCCGGGGTATCACCGGGCCGGCGACCGGGCCGCGCCGTACAACCTCTTCATGGATCTCCGCCAGCTCGGCAAGGCGCCTGTGATGAAGGGAAAGCGGCCCGCGCCGTACCTGCCGTGGGGCAAGGCGAAGAAGCTGACCGGCGGGAAGCCGGCCAAGCAGATCAGCGTGCAGTTCTCCGGTGGGTCCGTGACCGAGTGGAAGTGGGGTGGCGGCTCATGGCGACGCGCCACGGGCTACGCGGCCGAGGGCGACGACTTCACGCCGGCGAACGTGCTGGCCCTGCGGGTCCAGGTCACCGACGCGGGCTACCTCGACCCGGCAGGCAATCCGGTACCCGAGAGCGTCTTCGCCGGCAAGGGTCCGGCCACGCTGTTCACCGGCGGCAAGGCGTACAAGGGCACCTGGCGGAAGTCCGGCCCCGACGGCCGGCTCTCACTGCGCAGCGCCAAGGGTCGGCCGATGCCGGTTCCCGCCGGCAAGACCTGGATCGAGCTCGTACCCAAGTCCGGAGGGGACGTTCGTTACAGCCGGTAGCCACGACCGGTTACCAAGGCGTAGCCTTACGGGGGGCTCGATCGTTGACCCATGCGAGGTCGACCAGGGAGGACGTGCCATGACGCGCCGTGGGGTTCGGGTGGGCGTGCGGGTGCTCGCGACGGCCGGTGCGCTGGCCCTGGTTTTCGCGACGCCGGGCACCGCACAGGCGGACACCGTGTACGACGGTGAGGCCACCGCCCTCGAGGTGGGGGATCCCTTCGTCCTGACGTTGTTCCCCGAGGACGCCGAGCTGCCCCCGGAGCTGGCCCAGCTGGAGGACGTGCGTCCTCAGCAGATCGAGCTCTCCGGTGCCGCGCTCCCGATTCCGTCCCGGGTCGGTTTCGCGACGTACGAAGCCACCGACGAGCCGGCGGCTCTCCCCGACAATCCGCTGCTGACCGGTGGCGGGTTCCGGGCCTCCTCGACGAACGTGAACGGCAACGTGGTCAGCGAGGCCGTGATCGGTCGCCTCAGCCTGGCCGGCGGAGCGCTGACCGCGGAGAACATCGTCGCCCGCTGCACCGGGGACGGCGAGGAGATCACCCTCGGGGGCCCGGTCGGCACGCTCAAGGGCACCGAGATCCCCGCCGGGGGGTCCATCGAGCTGGAGCCCAACACCAGGACGCCCATCCCCGGCGTCGGCGGCATCACCTGGAACACGCAGGACACCGACGGCACCACGTACGGCGAGGTGTCCAACATCGTCATCGACATCGACACCAACCTGTCGCTGGACGCACTACAGGATCTTCCGGAGGCCCTGGCCGCGGGCGAGGGGGCCCTCAAGCAGGTCGTCGACGACCTGCTTGCCGCCGGGGGTGGCGACATGGTGCCGGCCGACACCGAGGACCTCACCGGCCAGGAGCTGTACGACGCCCTGGGCCAGGCGCTTCCCGCGGTTCCGACCGGCGAGCGGCCCGACCTCAACTCGCTGGTCAGGGTCAGCGGCTCCCTCATGCTGGCCAACGCCGCGTGCACCCAGGCGGAGGACGAGCCGACCCGGCCGGACGAGCCGGAGAACACGCCGGTCGGCACGACGACGCCGACGACGACGGCCGGTCCGGAGCCGCCGCTGGCCGACACCGGGGCCTCGACGGCCATGACCGCCGCCGGAGCCGCCGGCCTGCTCGCGTTGCTCGCGGGCGGCTACCTCGCGCTGCGTGCGCGCGGCCGCGGCCAGCCGCACTGACGCCTCCCCACTCCTTCGCTGGGGCGGTCATTCCGCCGGAAGCGAGAACAACGCGCCCGGATCCTCCAGCGGCCCGGATATCTTGAGCCCCTTCTCGGCCAGCTCCCGCAGTCCGGCGAGCAGCAGTGCGATCACCGTCTCCACCTCTCGGCTTGCCCTCTCCGGGTCGTCGGCCTCCGCGACCGCGAGGGCGGCCGAGCTCAGCGCGCCGTAGAAGATCCGGGTGAACGTCTCGAGCATGTCGTCGTCGAGGTCGTACTCCCGGAGCACCCGGCTCACGATGTCGCGTACCAGCGCGAACGTCGAGCGCTCCTCGCTCTCCCGCCAGCGGTCGTAGCCGAGGGCGACCGGTCCCTCCTGCATGACGATCCGGCGGAATCCGCGCTCCTGGCAGACCTCCAGGAACGACCGCACCCCGGTGAGCGCCTTCTGCCACGGGTCCTTCTCCCGGCGGATGTCGGCCGAGACCTTCTTCACCGCGTCGCTCTCGACCTGCTCGAACACCGCCTCGAACAGGGCCTGCTTGCCCTTGTAGTGGTGATAGAGGGCGCCCTTCGTGACCCGGGCGGCCTGGACCACGACGTCGAGGGAGGTCCCGGCGTACCCGCTCTCCGCGAACAGCTCGGCCGCGCTGTCCAGGAGCGCCCGCCGGGTCGAGCTGGAGTACTCCTGGCGCCGCGAGACGACCGACTTCACGCTCTTCACCGGGCCGGGCATACCGCCAGCATAGAACCGACGTCCGGTACGCGGCTCCGCAATCGCCCGATGTCGGGTGAGCGGCATCACGCGGGAGGCATTTGGTAGACCTCGGGTATCGTACATACTCTGAGTACGTACCGACGGTATGTGAGAAAGGAGCAGACCCATGACCTGGGATGCCTACCACCGCCGGGAAGACGTACTCGGCCGCGTCATGAGGCTCGCCGACCGGCGACGCGATGGCGTGATCCCGTGGGCCGAGACAGCTGGCGCGGACGCCGCGTTCGGCAACCCGACCGACCTCCTCCGCGCCCTCCACATGCGCTGGCACACCCGGCTCTCAGGCGCGTTCGAGCGCGAGCTGCACGAGCAGCCGTGGGACCTCGAACAGGTGGTGGTGCACGCTTGGCGCCAGACCGCCGCCGAGATGCCCGGCGTACGCGCGATACTCGACGCGCACGGGGATGACGAGGCCATGCACCCGGCCCGCCGGAAGGACTGGATCCTGCTGGCCACCGCCAGTGGCGCCGCCGGAATCGACGACCCCAGGGCGCCCGAGATCGGCAGGGCCGTCGAGGACCGCGCCCGCGAGGTCGTCGTGGACAAGACCCCGCCCGTACGCGACACCTGGATCGCCCGGCTCAAGCACGTGCTCGCCGCCTGATCGCGGCGCCCGAAACCCGGCCGGAGGAGCGTACGCCGTACGCCCTCCGGCCGGGTTGTATCGCGGGGTCGCTGGCGGCGGCGAGACGCGATGGGAAGATGACCAGCGTGACTTCCACACCCAGCGTCAGCTTCTCGATCACCGTTCGGCTCGAAGTGCCGGCCGGGGCCGCGGCCAGCCAGCTCACCTCCGTCGTCGAGCAGGCCGGCGGCCTGGTCACCGCACTGGACGTGACCGCCTCGGGGCACGACCGGCTGCGGATCGACGTCACCTGCGCCGCGTCCGACACCCGGCACGCGGACCAGATCGTCGAGGCCTTGAGCGCGCTACCTGACGTCACTGTGCACAAGGTGTCCGACCGGACGTTCCTGATGCACCTCGGGGGGACAATCGAGATGCAGGCCAAGCATCCGATCCTCAACCGCGACGACCTGTCTATGGTGTACACCCCGGGCGTCGCCCGGGTGTGCGAGGCGATCGCCCGCAACCCGGAGGACGCCCGGCGGCTCACCGTCAAGCGCAACGCGGTCGCGGTGGTGACCGACGGCTCCGCGGTGCTGGGGATGGGAAACATCGGGCCGTCGGCCGCTCTTCCCGTCATGGAAGGGAAAGCGGCGCTGTTCAACCGGTTCGCCGGGATCGACGCGTGGCCGATCTGCCTCGACACTCAGGACGCCGACGAGATCGTACGCACCGTCCAGGTGATCGCTCCCGGGTTCTCCGGCATCAACCTGGAGGACATCTCCGCGCCGCGTTGCTTCGACGTGGAGCGGCGGCTGCGCGACCTGCTCGACATACCGGTGTTCCACGACGACCAGCACGGCACCGCGATCGTCGTGCTCGCGGCGCTCACCAACGCGTTGCGGGTGGTCGGCAAGGACATGACGGACGTGCGGGTGGCGATGTCGGGAGCCGGGGCTGCGGGTACGGCGATCCTCCGCCTGATGCTCAAGGCCGGTGTACGGGAAGTGATCGTGTGCGACATCGACGGCGTGATCCATCGAGAACGCGACGGTCTGACCGGCTCACTCCGCTGGATCGCGGACCACACGAACGCGGCGCAGGTGACCGGAGATCTGGCCACCGCGATGGCCGGTGCGGATGTGTTCATCGGCGTTTCCGCTCCCGACATCGTCGGCTCGGACGAGGTGGCGAGCATGGCGGACGACGCGATCGTCTTCGCGCTCGCCAACCCGGTTCCGGAGGTCAACCCGGCGGTCGCCCGGCAGCACGCGGCGGTCGTCGCCACCGGCCGGTCGGACTATCCGAACCAGATCAACAACGTGCTGGCGTTCCCCGGAGTGTTCCGCGGGTTGCTGGACGCGCACAGCCGGACGATCGACGACGACATGCTGCTGGCCGCCGCCCGCGCGCTGGCGAGTGTCGTGACCGAGGCCGAGCTGAATTCCAACTACATCGTCCCGAGCGTCTTCCACGAGCACGTCCACCAGGCGGTGGCGGCCGCCGTACGCGACGCGGCGCGAGGGGACACCGCGCCGGCCTCCGTGGACGCGCCCGCGACCACACCCGCCTAGGGAGACGCGGGTTAGGGAGACGCGGCCTAGCGTCCAACTCCTCGGCCGGCAAGCGGCGTGACCGGCGGTCGATCAGTCATGATGGAGGACATGTCTGCTGCCGACCTGGCGGCGGGGCGGCTGCTGGTCGCCACGCCGAAGCTCGAGGATCCGCACTTCACGCGAGCCGTGGTGTTGATGCTCGATCATGACGACGACGGCTCCCTCGGCGTCGTCATCAGCCGGCCGACCACGGTGCCGGTGGCGGACGTCCTGCCCGGTTGGGCGGACCTGGTGAGCGGACCGGACGTCCTGTTCTCCGGAGGGCCGGTCTCGATCGACTCGGCGCTGGCGGTCGCGGTGGTCTCCGGCATCGGCAACGACCCGGACGACGGGCCGGTGGGCTGGCGCCCGATCTACCCGGGGGCCGGGCTCGTCGACCTCGACACCCCGCCCGAGCTGTTGCGGCACGCGGTGTCCGGCATGCGGATCTTCGCCGGATACGCGGGTTGGGGCGCGGGACAGCTCGAGGGCGAGATCGCCGAGGGCGCGTGGTACGTCGTACCCGCGCAAACCGAGGATCTCCTGTGTCACGACGCCGAACTGCTCTGGCGGAGGGTGCTGCGGAGGCAGCCCGGCGACCTGGCGTTCGTGCACACCTGCCCGGATGACCCGACGATGAACTGACGGTCACTCTCCCGGGTTACGTAGACTGGTGAGTCGAGCCAACCCGCGGGCGAGCGAACGCAGTGAGGAGGCGCCGTGAGTACGCACTTCAGCCCTGGCGCGCAGACCGTCGAGGACACCCGTACCGAGCCCACGCTGGACGACGGCGATCATGAGCGGTTCTCCCATTACGTGCCCAAGGACAAGCTGATGGCGGCCATGGTCGAGGGCACCCCGGTGATCGCGTTGTGCGGCAAGGTCTGGGTGCCGAGCCGCGACCCGCAGCGATACCCGGTCTGCCCGACCTGCAAGGAGATCTGGAGCGGCTTGGGCAAGGGCGATGACGACTCCTCCGGTGAGTCCGGGGGTCAGGGCGACTGAGGGCACTCGCCGGCCGGCAGCCGGACGACGACGTCGGCGCGGTCGCGGGTCCGGGCGACCAGCTCGGCGTTACGCTGATCCGACTCGCGTGCCCATCGGCGAGCCTCCGCGAGTGACTTTCCGTGCCGGTGATGGCGGGCCTCCAGGCGGGCGATCCGCTGGGTGTCGTCCATCTCGACGTACCAGCACCAGTCCAGGAGCGGCCGCACCCGCTCCCAGCCCTTCTCGCGGGTCAGAAGGTAGTTGCCCTCGGTGACCACGAGGGGTACGGAGGCGGGGACGGAGACGCCGGCCGCGATCGGCTCCTCCTGCGACCGGTCGAACAGCGGCGCGTAGATCACCGGCTCTCGGTTGTGCCGCAGCCGATGCAGGAGTACGACGTAGCCGTCCACGTCGAACGTGTCGGGCGCGCCCTTGCGCTGGGCGCGGTCCAGCCGGGCCAGCTCGGCGTTCGAGAGGTGGAAGCCGTCCATCCCGACCACGCGCACGAGGTCCGGGCCGAGCCGGTCGGCCACCAGCCGCGCGAGGGTCGACTTGCCCGCGCCGGGCGGGCCGGTGATGCCCAGCAGCCGCCGTCCGCCCGAGCCGCCCATGGTTTTGGCGCGCTCCAGCAGCTCGTCCAGCTGGCCGATTGTCGGCGACATGCGCGCATCTTAGGTCCGTTGAGCGGTAGCCTCACGATCGTGACCGCCGAAACGTCGCAGACCCTCGACCGCGGACTGCGGCTGCTGACGCTGCTGACCGAACATCCGCGCGGGCTCACGATCACCGAGATCGCCACCGCGATGTCGTTGAACCGCACCGTGGTGTACCGGCTGGTCTCGACGCTGGAGCAGCATGGGCTCTCGCGGCGTGATGCTCAGGGGCGGGTGCAGTTGGGGCTTGGCGTGCTCCGGTTCGCTCGCGGCGTGCACCCCGTGCTGCGCGGCCTGGCCGCGCCGACCCTGCGCGGGCTGGCCGAGGACGTCGGGGCGACGGCGCACCTGACGGTCGCCGACGGCCCGGACGCTCTGGCGATCGCGGTGGTGGAGCCGTCGTGGACCGACTATCACGTGGGTTACCGGGTCGGCGCCCGGCACGCGCTCGACCGGGGGGCCGCCGGCAAGGCGATCCTGCTCGGCCGGGCGATCGCGGCCGGCGACCAGCCCGGGCCGGCGTTCGTGACCACGCAGGGCGAGCTGCAGTCCGGCGCCATCGGGGTGGCCGCGCCGGTTCGCGGACTGGTCGGCGTGGAGGCGTCGGTCGGCGTGGTGTCGCTCGGCGGACTGGAGCCGGAGCAGACCGGTCCGAAGGTGATCGCGGCGGCCCGGCAGATCGCCGAGAGCCTCACCTGACGGCCACTTGTGGTTCGGCCACTCGTGCAATCTCGGCGCGAGAGTGGTTGGGGAAAACTCGCGCCGAGATTGCAGATCTGGCCGAACTATCGGGTGGGTCTCAGGCGGTGAGGCGGTCTCCGGTCTCGGTGTCGAAGATGTGCACCCGATCGGTGTCGACGGCGAGGCGTACCGTGGTGCCCTTCTGCGGAGGCCGCCGCGCGTCGATCCGCGCCACGAGCTCGGCCGTCCCCGGGTGGTCGGCTTCGAGCGCGGCCTCGTCCTCAGCGGATTCGCCGACCGTGGCGGTCGAGACCTTCGCCCGGCCGTAGAGGTACGCGTCCGCCCCGAGCTCCTCGACGACGACCACCTCGACCGGGAGTCCGGCCTCTCCTTCACCGACGATGCGCCACGCCTCGGGCCGGATCCCGACGGTGAGCTGCTTGCCGCTGGCCTTCGTGAGCCGGTCTCGATCGACGGGTACGACGTACTCGCCGATGCTCGCACCGTCGCCGTTCGCGGTCGCGTACACGAGGTTCATGGCCGGCGACCCGATGAACCCGGCGACGAACAGGTTGGCCGGCGTGTCGTAGAGCGCGAGCGGGGTGTCGACCTGCTGGAGCAGACCGTCCTTGAGCACCGCGACCCGGTCGCCCATGGTCATGGCCTCGACCTGGTCGTGCGTGACGTAGACCGTCGTGATGTTCAGTCGCTGCTGCAGCGCCGCGATCTGAGTACGCGTCGAGACCCGCAGCTTGGCGTCGAGGTTCGACAGCGGCTCGTCCATGCAGAAGACCTGCGGCTGGCGGACGATCGCCCGGCCCATGGCGACCCGCTGACGCTGACCACCAGAGAGCGCTTTTGGCTTGCGGTCAAGGAATTCATCGAGGTCGAGAAGGGTCGCGGCCTCCTTCACCCGCTCCAGGCGCTTGGCCTTGGGGACGCCCTGCATCTTCAGTGCGAACCCCATGTTCTCGGCGACGCTCATGTGCGGGTAGAGCGCGTAGTTCTGGAACACCATCGCGATGTCGCGATCCTTGGGGGGTACGTCGGTGACGTCGCGGTCGCCGATGAAGACGCCCCCGCTGTTGATCTCTTCGAGCCCCGCGAGCATCCGCAAGGACGTGGATTTGCCGCAACCGGACGGTCCGACGAGAACCATGAACTCGCCGTCCTCGATATCGAGATCGAGAGAGTCGACCGCGGGAACTGTGGAACCGGGATAGGTCCGGCTGGCTTGATCGAAACGCACTGTGGCCATGATGCGATGTCCCTTCACCGGCAGGTACGTGCCGGACGATCCGTCGTAAAGGTCGGTTCATTCTCACCGGCATGACCGGTCGAGGCAAGGGTCTCAGGGAGATTGCCGCGCGGTGAGCAACGGCTGAGCGCCCCCGAGCACCTGCCGATAGCGCTCGCGTACGCCGGCCGCTCTCGCCGCCTGAGAGGGGTCCGGCTGGACGCGGCCCTCGTCCCGCGTCCAGACCGGCGGCCCGTTCGTACCGGCCAGCGTCCACGCCGCCTGGCGGGCGGCGCCGAGCGCGACGTACTCGGCCGGTTCGGGGATCGCCAGGTCGAGGTCGAAGAGCCCGGCGGCGATGCGCTGCACCGCGGGCGAGCGCGCGGCACCGCCGATCAGCACGATCCGGCGCGGCTCGACCCTCTGCCGGCGAAGCGCGTCGACCGCGTCGATCAGGCCGCACAGCATGCCCTCCATCGCGGCCCGCGCCAGATGTGCCCGTGTGGCGTTTCGCCGGGTGAGGCCGTACAGCAGTCCGGTGGCGTCCGGCAGCGGCGGCGTCCGCTCGCCGTCGAGGAAGGGCAGGAGCACGAGGCCGTCGGTGTCGTCGACCGAGAGCGCGAGATCGCCCAGCTTGGGCAGCGGTACGCCGGTGAGCTCCGCCGCCGCGTTGAGCACGCGGGCGGCGTTCAGGGTGCAGACCAGGGGCAGGAACCTCCCGGTGGCGTCCGCGAATCCGGCCACGACCCCGGTCGGGTCGTTGATCGGGCGCTCGGCCACCGCGAACACCGTGCCGCTCGTACCGAGCGAGACCACGACGTCGCCCGGACGCAGGTCGAGGCCGAGCGCGGCCGCCATGTTGTCGCCGGTCCCCGGTGCGAGGACGGTGCCGGACGGCGTCTCGCCCACCGGCTCGTGGGTTCCGGCCACTCGCGGGGTCCGCAGGTCGCGGCCGAACGCCAGCCGCAGCAGGTCCGTGCGGTAGTCGTCGTCGTACGGCGACCAGTAGCCGGTGCCGGACGCGTCACCGCGATCCGTGGTGATCTCGCCGGTCGCGCCGGACAGCCGGTGGGTGAGCCAGTCGTGCGGCAGCGCGACCGAGGAGGCGCGCGCGGCAAGGTCGGGCTCGTGGTCGGCGACCCAGCGCAGCTTGGTCACGGTGAAGCTCGCCACCGGTACGAGCCCGGTGGCCGCCGCCCAGGCGTCCGCTCCGCCCAGCTCCCCGGTCAGCCGGTCGGCCTCGGGCGCCGAGCGGTTGTCGTTCCAGAGGAGGGCGTCTCGCACGGGTATGCCGGAGCCGTCCAGCAGGACCATCCCGTGTTGCTGGCCGCCGACGCCGACCGCGCGTACCTCGTCGAGCAGGCCGGACGACGCCTCCGCCAGCGCTGACCACCAGACCGCGGGATCGACCTCGGTCAGGTCGGGATGGGCGGCCCGTCCCTCCCGGCGTACCTCACCGGTGTCCGCGTCGCACACCAGCACCTTCGTGGCCTGGGTCGAGCAGTCGACTCCGGCTACCAAGGTCATCGTTGACTCCCTACGACGCTTCCAGCAGACGGCGAGCAAGTCCGGTGTCGGTCACGATGGTGTCGACCAGCCGCCCGCGCAATGCGGCGAGCGCGGCGGCCGCCCTGTGCGGGTGGTAGACCAGGCCGACGACCTCGGGTACGTCGCGCAACTGCGGCAACGTGACGCCCAGGATGCGATCGTCGATGCGGGTCTTCACCGGCTCGCCGTCCTGGCCGAAGAACCGTCCGCCGATCTCGCCGACCGCGCCGGCCCGCGTCGCGGACGCGCGCTCGGCCTCACCCACGGTGGACCACACCGTGCTCGTGCCGTCCGCCCATGCGCCGATCGCCACCATCGCGATCTCGACCTGGGCGAACCGCTCCATGGCCTGACGGATGGACGGCTCCACCGCGAGGGCGCGCGCGGTGGCGCCGTCGGGCAGCACCAGCGGACCGTAGATCGGGAACGCCTTGCCGCCGCCGACCTTGGCCGCGCGGCGCACGCTCTCGACGCTTCCCGCCTCGATGTCCGGACCGGCGAGCGTGCCCGTGAGCTGGACGACCGTGCACCGGGCGAGGCGGGTCAGCGCGTCGGTGGTGGCGGCGATCGTACGGCTGCACGACAGGCCGAGAACGGCGTCCTCGGAGGTCAGCTCGGCCAGCAGGTCGGCCGCCACGCCACCCAGCTGGGAACGCAGCGCGCCGGCCGAGGTGTCCGGTACGTCGACGACGATCGCCCGGGACAGCCCGAACTCCTGGCGCAGCCGGCTGGACAGCTCGTCGTCGATCCGGGTCGGCAGCGTGATGTTGACCTCGACCAGGCCGTGTTCGCGCGCCTCGTCCAGCAGTCGAGCCACCTTGAACCGGCTCATGCCGAACTCGCGGGCGATCTCGGTCTTGGACCGTCCCTCGAGATGGAACCGGCGGGCGAGGGACGCCGCCTGGACCTGCCAGGCGGGACCGCGGCGATCGGCCTCCCTCGGTCGCGGCATCCGTCCTCCCATCTGGATGTTCGAGCGTATCCCGGACCGCGGCGGCCGGGATCCGCCCTTGACAGCGCGCTCGCGACGCGATGTCATGGTGCTCGTCTGAGCATAATATCTGCTCGAACGAGCAGCAGTCGGCGGCAGAGAGGTCCGGCGATGCGAGCGGTAGTGGTGAACCGGCCCGGCGAGATCTCGGTGTCGGACGTACCGGAGCCGGTCGCGGCTCCCGGTGACGTGGTGGTCGAGGTCGCCGCGTGCGGCGTGTGCGGTACGGACCTGCACATCGCCGACGGCGAGTTCCCGCCGACGCCGTACCCGATCGTGCCGGGACACGAGTTCGCCGGCTCGGTTGTCGAGGTCGGCGGCGAGGTGCGCTCCGGCGTGCGGCCCGGCGACCGGGTCGCGGTGGACCCGTCGCTGTTCTGCGGCTACTGCGCGGCGTGTCGCTCGGGTCGCGGCAACCTGTGCGCGAACTGGGGAGCGACCGGCGACACCGTCGACGGCGCGTTCGCGCAGCGGGTCTCCGTGCCCGCGGCCAACGCCCACCGCCTTCCCGACCACGTGACGTTCGAGCAGGGCGCCCTGGTGGAGCCCCTGTCCTGCGCGGTTCACGGCGTACGCCGCCTGGGCGTCGAGGTCGGGGAGTCGGTCCTGGTCGTCGGCGCCGGGACCATGGGACTCCTGCTGATCCAGGTGCTGGAGCGGTCCGGTGCCCGGGTCGTGGCCGTCGACCGGGTGCCGAGCAAGCTCGAGCTGGCGAAGACGCTCGGCGCCGAGCGGACGGCCCTGTCGGTCGGGGAGCTGGACGGCGAGTTGTTCGACGCGGCGGTGGACGTGACCGGCGTACCCGCCGTCATGGAGGAAGGTTTCGGCGCGGTGAACCGCGGCGGGCGGTTCCTCGTCTTCGGCGTGGCACCGGCCGACGCCCGAGTGGCCCTGTCGCCGTTCCGGATCTACAACGACGAGATCACGGTCATCGGCTCGATGGCCGTGCTGAACAGCTTCGGCGCGGCGCTCGACCTGATCGCGGGGGGAGCGGTGCAGACGGAGGATCTGGTCTCCCACCGGCTGCCGCTCGAGGATTTCCCCCACGCCCTGGAGATCGTCCGGGCCGGGACCGGGGTCAAGGTTCACGTACTGCCCGGGCAAGGAGGGTAGCGGGATGGTCCTCACGTGCACGCTTCGCACCGCGGTCGGGATCGTCGCCTGCGCAGCCCTTGCGACCGGCTGTGCGGGCGCGGGTGCGGTGGGCGGTGGCGGCGACGGCACGAAGCTGGTCGTGGCGATCGTCTCCAACCCGCAGATGGAGGACGCGATCGAGCTCTCGAGCGAGTTCGAACGCGAGAACCCCGACATCGACCTCGACTTCGTTTCCCTTCCGGAGAACGAAGCCCGGGCCAAGATCACGGCGTCGGTGGCGACCGGCGGCGGCGAGTTCGATGTCGTGATGATCAGCAACTTCGAGACGCCGCAGTGGGCCGCGAACGGCTGGCTGGTCAACCTGCAGCCGTACATCGACGAGACCGAGGGGTACGACGCCGACGACTTCATCCCGTCCATCCGGGAGTCGCTGTCGTACGAGGGCGACATGTACTCCGTGCCGTTCTACGGCGAGTCCTCGTTCCTCGTCTACCGCAAGGACCTGCTCCAGGAGGCCGGCCTCACCATGCCCGACCAGCCGACGTGGCCGCAGATCCGCGACATCGCCGCCGAGCTGCACGATCCGCAGAACGGCATGACCGGGATCTGCCTGCGCGGGCTGCCCGGCTGGGGGGAGAACCTCGCTCCGCTCAACACGGTCGTCAACACCTTCGGCGGCCGCTGGTTCGACGAGGAGTGGAACGCCCGGTTGACGTCGCCGGAGTTCGAGGAGGCGGTCCGGTTCTACGTCGACCTGGTTCAGCAGTACGGCGAGCCGGGCGCGGCCGCGAGCGGGTACTCGGAGTGCATCACGCGGTACAGCCAGGGCCGGGCGGCGATGTGGTACGACGCCACCGCGATGGTGAGCACCATCGAGTCGCCGGACGACAGCACGGTCGTCGGGCAGAACGGCTACGCGCCGGCGCCGGTGATGGAGACCGACGCCTCCGGCTGGCTCTACACCTGGTCGCTCGGGATCCCGGAGAGCTCCGCGCATCCCGACGAGGCGTGGCGCTTCTTGTCCTGGATGACGGACAAGGACTACATGCAGCTGGTCGGCAACGAGATCGGCTGGGAGCGGGTGCCGCCCGGCAGCCGGCTGTCGACGTACGAGATTCCGGAGTACGCCGACCAGGCGGAGGCGTACGCCGAGCCCACGCTGCGGGCCCTGGAGTCGGCCGACCAGAACGACGCGACCGTCGAGCCGGTGCCCTACACCGGGATCCAGTTCGTGGGCATCCCGGAGTTCCAGGACCTCGGTACGCGGGTGAGCCAGCAGATCTCCGCCGCGATCGCGGGTCAGATCGGCGTCGACGAGGCGCTGGACCAGGCGCAGCTGTACGCCGACGCCGTCGGGGAGTCCTACCAGGAGGGTGAATGATGACCGCCGTCGCCGCACCTCCCCAGGTGAAGGTCCACGAGCAACGTGAGGTGAAGTCTCACAACTGGTCGCGGCGGGCGCCTCTGCTCCCGGCTTTGGTGTTCGCGATCATCGTGACCCAGCTGCCGTTCGTGATGACGATCTGGTACTCGCTCCAGTCGTGGAACCTGGTGCGTCCCGGCTCGCAGCAGTTCGTCGGATTCTCCAACTACGCCGACGTTTTCGCCGACAGCCAGTTCCGTGGTGCGGCGTTCAAGACGATCCTGATCACCGGTTCGTGCGTCGTGATCGCGATGCTGATCGGGATCGGGATCGCGCTTTTGCTGGACCGGCAGTTCTTCGGTCGGGGGGTCGTACGGACGCTGCTCATCACGCCGTTCCTGGTGATGCCGGTGGCCGGTGCCTTGTTGTGGAAGACCACGATGTTCGACCCGCTGTTCGGCATCATCAACTTCGTACTCGGCCCGTTCGGCGCGGGGGAGACCGACTGGGTCTCGTCGCATCCGGTGATCGCCATCGTCGCCGCGCTGGTGTGGCAGTGGACGCCGTTCATGATGCTGCTGGTGCTCGCCGGTCTGCAGAGCCAGGCCAGGGACGTGCTCGAGGCCGCGCAGGTGGACGGCGCGACCGGACCGCGGACGTTCGTCTGGGTGACGTTGCCGCATTTGCGGCGCTACATCGAGCTCGGTGTGCTGCTCGGCGCGATCTACGTGGTCAACACCTTCGACCACATCTACATGATGACGCAGGGCGGTCCCGGCAACGCCAGCTCCAACCTGCCGTTCTACATCTACCAGCGGGCGTTCCTCGGCTTCGACGTCGGCCAGGCCGCGGCGATGGGTGTGGTCGTCGTGATCGGCACGATCATCGTGGCCACGGTGGCGCTCCGCGTCCTGTTCAAGAGCTTCAGAGTCCAGGAGGCGTGATGTCCGCGATCGCTGTGAGCGGCCGGGGCCGCCGCGTCCGTCGTACGCGTGGAACTCGCGGGGGTGCTGCCAGGCGTACTTTCCTGACCGCGTTCACCTGGATCGTCGGTCTGGTGTTCTTCTTTCC
>WHTJ01000082.1 GCA_009377795.1 Propionibacteriales bacterium
AGTCCTGGCCCGGGTCGAACGCCCGGAACGTCTTGTCCACCGGCACCTTCGAGACGCCGAGCGCCTCGCCGTACTGGTCCGGCGCTACCTCGAACAGACCCCCAGAGTCTTCATCGGCTGGCACACCAGATTCTCTCCCGACCGGTCCCAGCCCACGAGTAACCCGACTGGCGTGTTACTGACCCGCGCTCCTAGTCCTGGGCGTCCGCGGTGTAGGCGCAGGCGTCCTTCGGCTTCTGTACGACGTCGTCCGAGGTGTCGTTCCCGCCGGCCCCGTTCCCGTCGGGCCCGTTGCCGCCCGCTCCGTTGCCCTTGCCCGGCCCGGGACGCTTCGGGCCCTGTCCGATGGCCCGCTGCACGGTCTCGTGCATCCAGTCGTAGTCCGGATCACCCGGGCTGAACTGCTCGGAGCTCTTGAAGACGACACTGCGCACCTTGGCGTTCTTGACGTCGAGCGCGAGATCGACGAACGCCGGGAGCATGTCCTGGGGGAGGTCGGTACGCACGATCTCCTCGCCGGCCCTGATCAGGGCCTCGTAACGGCGCAGCACGTTCAGCGGCTCGGCCTCGTCGATCACCGCGTTGATGAGGCACCGCTGCCGTTCCATGCGGTGATAGTCGTCGTACCCGTAGCGCCCGCGTGCGAACCACAGCGCCTCGAAACCGTCGAGGTGCTGGTTCGGGCCGGGCTCGAGATAGTCGTCGGGCGCGATGCCGAGGTCGGAGTTGCCACCAATCGGGATCGGGTCGTTGATGTTCACCATGACGCCACCGATGGCGTCGACCACCTCCTCGAAGCCGGCCAGATTGACCAGCATGTAGTAGTCGACGTCCAGTCCGAGCGCGCCGGAGACCGCGAGTTTGAGCGCGTCCGCGCCCTCGTTGTCGGTCTCGCCCAGTGCGCCGGGATGCTGAGCCGGCACGTTGCGATAGACCGCGTTGAGCATCCACTCCAGCGGGTCGCCCTCGCCGGTGAACCCGTCGGGATAGAGCTCCGCGAGCGGGCTGCCCTCCGGGAACGGCACCTCCTGCAGGTTGCGCGGGAGGCTGAAGAGGACGGTGTCCCCGGTACCCGTGTTCATGCTGGCGACCATCACCGAGTCGGTGCGGATGCCCTCCCGGTTGACGCCGCCGTCGCCGCCCAGCAGCAGCACGTTGACCCGGTCGTCGCCGCCCCACGGGTCGGCGGCATCGGCCGCCGGCCTGGTGGCGCTCCGACTGTCGCCGAACACCGAGTTGATGAAGTCGCGCTGCACCATCGCGTACCGTGCGCCGACCACCAGCGGGGCGGCGACGATCAGGCACAGGACGACCACCCAGGCGCCGCCGAGCATCCGCTCCCAGCGGGGCGGCTCCTCCGGCCGGAGCATCCGGTACGTCGCGATCAGTACGACGACCCACGCGAGCAGCAGCACGAGCAGGACGGTGGCGGCGAAGAGCAGCCGGTCGGGGTCGACCGCCAGCCGGAGCACGTCGCGGGTGTGCGTCGCAACCCACCACAATCCGACCGCGGCGACCAGCAGGTGCGGCAACAACACCCACAGCCCGAGTTGTCGGCGGCCGGCCACCACGAAGCCGCTGCCCGGCAGGAAGGCGCAGACCGTGGTCATCGCGATCGCCCCCCAGACGGTGCGGGCACGATGCAGCTTGATCCGGCGCCTCCGGACATGCGGCGACGGCCGTTCTTGCATCGACTCCGATGCAGCCGTCACGCCCATGTACTTCCCCTGCCCGCGCCGAGAAATCAGCGCGCTCAGGCTAACGGGGACTCGGGTCGCACGGAAACGCCCGGTCCGCTCACGGGGTCAGCGAACGGGAGCACATGCGACAAAGCGGACACGACTTCGCTCGCGGTGATCGGCCACCCCTGCGAGGCCGCCGTTCCCGCCGCGCCATGCAGCCACGCGCCGACACTGCCGGCGTCCAGCGGATCCAGCCCGGCCGCGAGCAGCGCCCCGCACAACCCCGCGAGCACGTCCCCGCTCCCGGCGGTCGACAGCCACGGGGTGCCCGTCGGGTTGACGCGAGTACGGCCGTCCGGCGCCGTCACGATCGTCCGCCGGCCCTTCAGCAGCACCGTCGCCCGCCAGCGCTCGGCCGCGGCCCGCGCGTGCTCGAGCGGGCGCCGCTCGACGTCCTCCCGGCGTACGTCGAGCAACCGGGCCAGCTCACCCGCGTGCGGGGTCAGCAACGCCGGATGGCGGAGCCGCGCCGGCAGGAAGCGCAGCCCGTCGGCGTCGACCACCGTGGGTTCGCCGGCCTCCAGGATCCCCGCGATCCGGCCCGCGTCAGCCCGGTCACCGAGCCCGGATCCCACGACCCAGGACTGGACCCGCCCGGAGGCCGCGACCACCTCGGGATGGCGTGCCCGGATCGCGGTCGCGACGTCGGGGTCGCCGGCGTACCGGACCATGCCCGCCGGGCCGGCCACCGCTCCGGAGGCCGCCAGCACCGCCGCGCCGGAGAAGTCCGGCGACCCCACGAGCAGGCCCACCACCCCGCGGGTGTACTTGTGCGCGTCGACCGCGGGCCGCGGGTAGAGCGCCGCCACGTCGGCCGCCTGCAGCGACTCGACCGCGGGGGCGGGGAGGTCGAGGCCGATGTCGACGAGGTGTACCGCGCCGCACACCAGGGCCGCCGGGTCGGCCAGGTGGCAGATCTTGTGCGTGCCGAACGTCACGGTGACGTCCGCGCGCACGCACCGCTCGCCCACCTCGGCGGCGTCGACGTCGACTCCGCTGGGTACGTCGACCGCCACCACGGGGACCGCGTGCTCCTCCACGTGGTCGAGCACCTTGACGACCTCGGGTTTAAGGCCGGGACGGCCGCCGATGCCGACCACGCCGTCGACCACCAGGTCGCATGCGGTGAACTGCTCGACCAGCCGTCCTCCGGCTGCCCGAAATGCCGCCAGCCCGCCGGGGTTCGCCTTCGACGGGGTGAACGCGATCGCCGACACCAGCGCACCCCTCCGGGCCAGCCGGGCGCCGGCGTACAGCGCGTCGCCGCCGTTGTCGCCGGAGCCGATCAGCAGCAGCACCCGGGCACCGTAGACGGACCCGAGCAGGTCGGAGCAGGCGACGGCCAGCCCGGCCGCCGCGCGCTGCATGAGCGTTCCGGTGGGCAGCCGGGCCATCAGCGCCGCCTCCGCGGCACGCACCTGCTCCACCGTGTGGGCGGCCCGCATCGCCCTAAGCCTCCAGGACGACGACCGCCGACGCGATCCCGGCGTCGTGGGACATCGACAGATGGACGGTCTCCACGCCCATGGCCTTCGCCCGCGCGGCCACCGTGCCGGTCATCTCCAGTCGCGGCCGCCCGGAGTCCTCGGTGAGCACCTCGGCGTCGATCCAGTGGAGCCCGGCCGGCGCCCCCATCGCCTTCGCGAGCGCCTCCTTCGCCGCGAACCGGGCCGCGAGCGAGGCCAGCGGGCGGTTGCGTTCGGCGGACGTGAACAGCCGCTCTCGCAGCGGCGGGGTTCGGTCGAGGGTCTCGCCGAACCGGTCGACGTCGACCACGTCGATACCCACGCCGAGGATCATCGCCGCACCGCCACCGAGCGGATCACTCCACGGTCACCGACTTGGCGAGGTTGCGCGGCTGGTCGACGTCGTGACCCCGCGCGGTGGCCAGCTCGCACGCGAAGACCTGCAGCGGGACGGTGGCGACCAGCGGCTGCATCAGGGTCGGCACCTTCGGCAGGGGCACCAGCTGGTCGGCGTACGGCGCCACCACGTCGTCGTCCTCCTCGGCCAGCACGATGGTCCGCGCACCCCGGGCACGGATCTCCTGAATGTTGCTCACGACCTTGTCGTGCAGGGAGTCCCGGCCGCGCGGGGGGACGATGACGAACACCGGGACCCCCTTCTCGACCAGCGCGATCGGGCCGTGCTTGAGCTCGCCGGCCGCGAACCCCTCGGCATGGATGTAGGCCAGCTCCTTGAGCTTGAGCGCGCCCTCCAGCGCGACCGGATATCCGGTGTGCCGGCCCAGGAACAGCACGGACTGCGTCTGGGCCAGGTCGCGCGCGAGGGCGTGCACCGGCTCCATCGAGTCGAGAACCTGCTGGATCTCGGTCGGCATCTGGGACAGCTTGTCGAGGATCCAGGTGATCTCGTCGCCGTACTTCGTCCCCCGCACCTGGGCGAGATAGAGCCCGAGCAGGTAACAGGCGACCACCTGGGTCAGGAACCCCTTGGTCGAGGCGACGCCGATCTCGGGCCCGGCGTGGGTGTAGATCACCGCGTCGGACTCCCGCGGGATGGTCGAGCCGTTGGTGTTGCAGATGGCGAGTACGCGGGACCGCTGCCGGCGAGCGTGCCGGATCGCCATCAGGGTGTCCATGGTCTCCCCGGACTGGCTGATCGCCACCACGAGCGTCGCCTTGTCGAGGATCGGGTCCCGATAGCGGAACTCGCTGGCCAGCTCCACCTCGCACGGCACCCGGGTCCAGTGCTCGATGGCGTACTTCGCGACCAGGCCGGCATAGAACGCCGTACCGCACGCGATCACGATGATCTTGTCGATCTCGCGCAGCTCCTCGTCGGAGAGCCGCATCTCATCGAGCTGCAGCTCGCCCTCCGCGCCGCGGCGACCGAGCAGGGTGTCGGCGACCGCACGCGGCTGCTCGTAGATCTCCTTGCGCATGAACCAGTCGTAGCCGCCCTTCTCGGCGGCCGACAGGTCCCAGTCGACGTGGTAACGCGCGGCGTCGACCGGGTTCCCCGCGAAGTCGGTCACCTCGACCGCGTCCGCGGTGATGGTGACGACCTGGTCCTGGCCGAGCTCCATCGCCTCGCGGGTGTGCGCGATGAACGCGGCCACGTCGGACGCGAGGAAGTTCTCGCCCTCGCCGAGACCCACCACCAGCGGCGAGTTACGCCGGGCCCCCACGACCCGGGACGGATCGTCGGCGCTGGTCGCGACCAGGGTGAACGCGCCCTCCAGCCGGCCGCACACCGCCTGCATGGCCCGGGTCAGGTCGGCACCACGGGTCACCTCGACCTCCAGCAGGTGAGCCACGACCTCGGTGTCGGTGTCGGAGACCAGGTCGTGGCCGGAGCGCTCCAGTTCGGCGCGCAGGGCGGCGAAGTTCTCGATGATCCCGTTGTGTACGACGGCGAGCCTCTGCCGGCAGTCGAGGTGCGGGTGGGCGTTGCGGTCCGTCGGTGACCCGTGCGTGGCCCAGCGGGTGTGCCCGACTCCGGCGGACGATGCCGGAAGCGGCCGTTCGTCGAGCGCCTTGTCGAGATTGGCGAGCTTGCCGGACCGCTTCTGAGTGTGCAGCGCGCCGTCCGCGGCGACCGCCACCCCGCCGGAGTCGTAGCCCCGGTACTCCAGCCGCCGCAAGCCGTCCACGACCACACCCAGGGCCTGCTGTTCGCCGACGTACCCCACAATCCCGCACATGGCCTCAGGCTACCGGGCCGCCCAGGCACCGGTTCGAAAGACGGGAGAATGACAGGTATGCCGGAGCCTCGTTCCCCCCGGGAGCCGTCACCGTACGCCGAGCTCGACCGCGCCGCCTGGGCGGCCCTCGCGAACACCACCGAGTCGCCGCTGACCGATGGGGAGATCGAGCGGGTCCGCGGGCTCGGGGACGAGCTCGACCTGGATGAGGTTCGCCACGTCTACCTGCCGCTGTCGCGCCTGCTGAGCCTGCACGTGCGGTACGCGGGCGCGCTGCACCGGGCCACCGAGGAGTTCCTGTACGACGGCCGCCCGGAGCCGGACCGCCCACGCAGGACACCGTTCGTCATCGGCATCGCGGGCTCGGTCGCGGTCGGCAAGTCGACGACCGCCCGGCTGCTGCGCGAGCTGCTGGCCCGCTGGCCGGAGCATCCGAACGTCACGCTGGTCACGACCGACGGGTTCCTGTACCCCAACGCGGAGCTGGAGCGCAGGGGGATCCTCGACCGCAAGGGATTCCCCGAGTCCTACGACCGCAGGGCGCTGCTTCGCTTCGTGATGAACGTCAAGTCCGGCCGCGAGCGGCTGGAGGTGCCGCGGTACTCGCACCTGAGATACGACGTGCAGCCCGGCGACCCGCTGGTGATCTCCGGTCCGGACATCGTGCTGCTCGAGGGGCTGAACGTCCTGCAGCCCGCGCATCCGCGGGCCGACGGGCGGATCGGGCCCGCGGTCAGCGACTTCTTCGACTTCTCGATCTACGTCGACGCGGCGACTCGGGATGCGCGGCAGTGGTACGTCGAGCGGTTCCTGCGGCTCCGCGAGACCGCGTTCCGCGACCCGGCGTCGTACTTCTCCCGGTACGCCGGGCTCACCGAGGCCGAGTCGGTCGCACGCGCCGAGCACCTGTGGGACACCATCAACGGCCCGAACCTCGAACAGAACATCCTGCCCACCCGTGGCCGCGCCTCGCTGGTGCTGCGCAAGGCGTCGGATCACTCCGTCCAATGGATCCGGCTCCGCAAGCTCTGACCGCGAACCATCCACCCTCGCGCCGAACGTTCAGCCGGGGGACCCCAGCGCGGCCCGCACCACCTGCGCGAGGTCGGACGCGACCCGCTCCGCCTGACCGGCGGACTCGGCCTCGACCATGACCCGCACGATCGGCTCGGTGCCGGACGGGCGCAGCAGCACCCGTCCGGTGCCGCCCAGCTCGGCCTCCGCCTTCTCCACCGCGCGCAACACCGCGGGATCGGTGCCGACGCGGGACCGGTCAACGGAGGGCACGTTGACCAGCACCTGAGGCAGCCTGGTCATGACCGCGGCCAGGTCGCGCAACGTCTCGCCTCGCTCGACCATCCGGGCGAGCAGCTGCACGGCGGTGAGTAGGCCGTCACCCGTGCTGGAGTGCTCGGACATGATGATGTGCCCGGACTGCTCCCCGCCGAGGGTGCAGCCGTACGCGCGCATCTCCCCCAGCACGTAGCGGTCGCCGACCTTCGTCTGGAGTACGCGAACCCCCGCACCCTCCATCGCCCGCATGAAGCCGAGGTTGCTCATGACCGTCGCCACCACGGTGTCCTCGTGCAGCCTCCCCCGGTCGCGCAGCGCCAGCGCCAGGATTGCCAGGATCTGGTCGCCGTCCACCACGTCACCCTCGGCGTCCACGGCTAGGCAGCGGTCCGCGTCGCCGTCGACCGCGATTCCGGCGTCCGCGCCCTGCTCCACGACGGCGCGCCGCAGATCCTCCATGTGGGTAGAGCCGCAGCCGTCGTTGATGTTCAGCCCGTCGGGTTCGGAGTGGATCGCGACCATCTCGGCTCCGAGGGTCCGGAGCACGGTCGGCAGGACGGAGTACGCCGCGCCGTTGGCGGTGTCCACGACCAGCGTGAGCCCCGCCAGCCGGGCCGGGACCGTGCCCACGAGGTGTTCGACGTACCGCGGAACGGCGTCCTCCAGGTCGCGCACCCGGCCGACGGACGAGCCGATCGGGCGCCGCCACACTTCGCCCATCCGGCGCTCGATGGCGTCCTCCTCCGCGTCGTCGAGCTTGTAACCGCCGCGCGCGAAGAACTTGATGCCGTTGTCCGGCATTGGGTTGTGGCTGGCGGACAACATCACGCCAAGGTCGGCGTCGAGCTCCGCGGTCAGGAACGCGACTCCGGGTGTGGGGACCACACCGAGCCGCAGTACGTCTACCCCTGCGCTCGCGAGACCGGCGACCACGGCGGCCTCGAGGAACTCACTGGACGCCCGCGGGTCCCTCCCGACGACGGCCCGCGGCCGTGGCCGGTCGGTGCGTCTAGGTCTGGAGGCCTCGGCCTCGGTGAGGATGTGCGCGGCAGCGACCGATAGGTCGAGCGCGAGTTCCGCGGTGAGCTCGCGATTCGCGACTCCACGAATCCCGTCGGTGCCGAAGAGACGGCCCACCAGAGTCGACCGTGATCAGCGCTTGGAGTACTGCGGCGCCTTGCGGGCCTTCTTGAGGCCGGCCTTCTTGCGCTCCTTGATCCGAGGATCGCGCGTGAGCATGCCCGCCTTCTTGAGCGGCGGCCGGTTGACCTCGGCGTCGACGGCGTTGAGCGCGCGGGCGACGGCGAGCTGCAGCGCACCGGCCTGCCCGGTGATCCCGCCGCCGTGAATGTTGGCGAGCACGTCGTACTGGTCCACCACGTCGGCGATCACCAGCGGCTCGTTGACCAGCTGCTGATGCACCTTGTTGGGGAAGTACGCGTCCAGGGAGCGGCCGTTGACCGTCCACGTGCCGGTGCCGGGGACCAGGCGCACGCGGGCGATCGCCTCCTTGCGGCGACCGATGGCGCCGGCCGGACCGATCTGGGCGGTCGTACGCCGAGCCTCGGCGGCCGGGGCGCTCTCCGAGCTGTAGGCGACGGAGCTGGACTCGGTCTCGTCTGCGACCGGGGTGGTGGTGGGCTCAGCCACGGGTGATCCTCACTGTGCGATCTACGACTGTGCGTCTCTACGACTGGGCGATCTGGGTGATCTCGAACGGCTTCGGCCGCTGGGCCTGGTGCGGGTGCTCGG
This sequence comes from Propionibacteriales bacterium, assembly GCA_009377795.1. Lineage (GTDB taxonomy): Bacteria > Actinomycetota > Actinomycetes > Propionibacteriales > Nocardioidaceae > WHTJ01. The sequence continues at coordinate 8,455 of WHTJ01000082.1, forward strand.
GACCGGCGTACACCTTGAGCTTCTTCAGCATCTTGCGACCCAGGCGGTTCTTCGGGAGCATCCCCCAGACCGCCTTCTCGATCGCCCGGCGGGGATGCTTCTCCAGGAGCTCGCCGAGCGGGGTGGCGGTCAGGCCGCCCGGGTAGCCCGAGTGGCGGTAGGACTGCTTCTGTTCGCGCTTGTTGCCGCTGACCGCGACCTTGCTCGCGTTGACGATGATGACGAAGTCGCCGGTGTCGATGTGCGGCGCGTAGATGGGCTTGTGCTTGCCGCGCAGCAGTGTGGCAGCCTGCGTGGCGAGCCGGCCGAGAACGACGTCGCTGGCGTCGATGACGTGCCACTCACGGTGGACGTCACCGGGCTTCGGGCTGTACGTGCGCACGGGACCTTCACTTCGTAGATGATCTTGGCGGTGTCGGTGCTGGTGTCATCGACACTGGACCCAACGGGCCGGACGCGCATTTGCGCGGCGACCGCCCAGGATACTCGGCGCCACGGCACGTGGTCAAAATCGGGGCCACCGGTGGTCGGGACGACGGCGGCGCGCGATCACCATACGCATGGGGGCGCTTGCCCCGGGCTGCCGTTATAGGCATAGGTTTGGTCGAGTCCAACGTACTGAGGAGAGCCCACGTGTCCGATGAGACTGCCGCCTCCGCTGGAAGCAACGAGACGCTGACAGTCCGTGACAACCGCACGGGAGTGGAGTACGAGCTCCCCATCGCCGACGGGACGATCCGGGCCGCCGATCTGGCCAAGATCAGGACGGACGAGACGAAACCCGGCCTGGCCGCCTACGACCCCGGCTTCGTCAACACGGCGTCCTGTCGCAGCTCCATCACCTACATCGACGGCGACGCCGGGATCCTGGAGTACCGCGGCTACCCCATCGAGCAGCTCGCGGAACAATCCAACTATCTCGAGGTCGCCTATCTCCTGGTGCACGGCGAGCTGCCCACCAAGGAGCAGTACGACCTGTGGGAACACGAGATCACGTTCCACACCTTCGTCCACGAGAACATCAAGACGTTCATGCAGGGCTTCCGGTACGACGCCCATCCGATGGGGATGCTGCAGGCGTCCGTCGGGGCCCTGTCGACGTTCTATCCGGAGTCCCGTAACATCTTCGACCCGGACAACCGGCACATGCAGGTCGTACGCATGATCGCGAAGATGCCCACGCTCGGCGCCTGGGCGTTCCGCCACGCGCAGGGCAAGCCGTACGTCTATCCGGACAACGAGCTCTCGTACGCCGGGAACTTCCTCGCGATGCTGTTCAAGATGAGCGAGCAGGAGTTCCAGGCCGACGAGCGGTTGATCCGCGCCCTGGAAGTGTTGTTCATCCTGCACGCCGACCACGAGCAAAACTGCTCCGCCAACGCGGTCAGGTCCGTCGGCTCGAGCGAGGTCGACCCCTATTCCGCGGTCGCCGCCGGGATCGGGGCGCTGTTCGGCCCGCTGCACGGCGGCGCCAACGAGGCCGTGCTGCGCATGCTGCGCCGGATCGGATCGGTCGACAAGATCCCGGAGTTCATCGACGGGGTCAAGGCCGGCGACGAGCGCCTGATGGGCTTCGGCCACCGGGTCTACAAGAACTACGACCCCAGGGCCAAGATCATCAAGAAGGCGTGCGATGACGTGTTCGAGGTGACCGGGGTCAACCCGCTGCTGAAGATCGCCGTCGAGCTGGAGAAGATCGCACTCGAGGACGAGTACTTCGTATCCCGCAAGCTCTACCCGAATGTCGACTTCTACTCCGGGTTGATCTACGAGGCGCTGACCTTCCCGCCGGAGATGTTCACCGTCCTGTTCGCGATTCCGCGCACGTCGGGCTGGCTCGCGCAGTGGCTCGAGCTGGTCGACGATCCCGAGCAGAAGATCGCCCGGCCGAAGCAGATCTACACCGGCGCGCACCAGCGCACGTTCGTGCCGGTCGGCGAACGCTCGACCTGATCACAATTCCGGGACAACTGACCGACCCCTTTCGCGCCGAGATTGCACTTCTGGTCGTTTTCGCTGGCCCGGAAATGCAATCTCGGCGCCAGGATGTCAGCGCTCGCGCACGACCCGGCCCTCGTCCCACACCGCCTCGTCGGAATCGTACACCGATCCGTCCGCACCGAAGACCACGAACCGGTCGAAGCCACGGGCGAACCAGCGGTCGTGGGTGACCGCGAGCACGGTCCCCGCGAACCGCTCCAACCCGTCCTCCAGCGCCTCGGCCGACTGCACGTCGAGGTTGTCCGTCGGCTCGTCGAGCAGGAGCAGCGTGGCGCCGGAGAGCTCCAGCAGCAGGATCTGCATCCGCGCCTGCTGGCCACCCGACAACGACTCGAAGCGCTGCTCGGCCGCGACCGCCAACTCGTACCGGTCGAGGGCACGGGCCGCCTCCTCGCGCGGCATCCCCGCCCTATGGGCGTCGCCGCGATGCAGGATCTCCAGCAGCGTGCGCCCGGCCAGCTCCGGATGCAGGTGAGTCTGGACGAACCAGCCGGGCCGCACCCGGGCACCCAGTCGCGCCCGCCCGGTGTGCGTGACCGGCTCGATCGGCACGTCCCCGACCGGCCGGTGCTCGACGTCCGGGTCGGTCCCGCCGGCGGCGAGCAGCCGGAGGAAGTGCGACTTGCCGGAGCCGTTCGACCCGAGTACGGCGACCCGCTCGCCGTACCACACCTCCAGGTCGAACGGCCGCATCAGCCCGGTCAGCTCCAGGTCCTCGCAGATCACCGCCCGCTTGCCGGTGCGTCCGCCCTTGAGCCGCATCGCGACCTTCTGCTCGCGCGGCTGCGCCTCCGGCGGGCCGGCCTCCTCGAACTTCCGCAGCCTGGTCTGCGCCGCCCGGTAACGCGCCGCCATGTCGGAGTTGTACGCCGCTTTTTGCTTGTACATAAGGACAAGCGCCTTCAACTTCGCATGCTGCTCGTCCCACCGCCGGCGCAGCTCATCCAGCCGGGCGAACCTCGCCCGCCGGGCCTCGTGGTACGACGCGAAGCCGCCGGGGTGCACCCATGCGGTGTTGCCGGCCGCACCCAGCTCCACGGTCACGACCCGGTCTGCGGTGTTGTTGAGCAGCTCGCGGTCGTGGCTCACGAACAACATGGTCTTGTCCGACTCCGTGATCCTGCCCTCCAGCCAGCGTTTGCCCGGTACGTCGAGGAAGTTGTCCGGCTCGTCGAGCAGCAGCACGTCGTCCGGCCCGCGAAGCAGGGCCTCGAGCACCAGCCGCTTCTGCTCCCCGCCGGAGAGCGTGGAGAGGTCACGGCGTTTCGCCTTGTCGTACGACGTACCCAACGCCTCGGTGCAGCAGACGTCCCACACCACCTCGAGGTCGTAACCACCCGCGTCGGCGTACTCCGCCAGCGCCTCGGCGTAACCCACCTGGGTGGGCTCGTCGTCCACGTCCATCAGGCGGAGCTCGATCTCGTCGATCCTCCCGGCGGCCGCCTGCGCGCGCGGCGGGGCCACCGAGAGCAGCAGGTCTCGCACGGTCCAGTCCTCACGGCCTTGGGAGACCATCTGGCGCATCACGCCGAGCCCACCGGTGCGCGTGATCGTGCCGCCGTGCGGCTTCAGGTCACCGGTGATGATCCGCAGCAGGGTCGTCTTCCCGGCGCCGTTCGCACCCACCAGCGCGACCTTCGACCCGTCGCCGACGCGGAACGACACGTCGTCGAGCAGTACCCGGCCGTCGGGCAGCTCGAATCGAACTCCGGCGAGCTCTACGTGACCCACAAGGGTCCAGTGTGGGGCTACGGGCGCCCGGCGCGCGAACCGTTTACTGGATGCCGCGGCGCTTCAAGATCTCCTCGATCTCGGTCATGTCGTCGCCCACCGACGCCGCCGCCGGGCCGCGCGATCCCAGTTCTTTCTTGCTTTGCTTGGGTTTCGCGTCGCTTGTGGACTCTTTCGTACGCCGTCCGCGCGACAGTACGCCGGACCACGACAGCATCAACCCACCCACACCGGCGGCCGCGAGCCCGACCCAGCGCAACGGGTTGAAGCTGAGGATCGCGAGCGTCCGCGCGATCTCACCGATCACGCCGGCGAGCGACAACCCCAGCAACACCAGCCCACCACCGGCCAGCGCCACGGCGCGGCGAAACCCCACTCGGGGGCCGAAGACGAACGCGCACACGAACAGGATCCCGCCGATGATCCCGAAGAGCGTCCCGAACACGCTCGCTTCCCAGTACACGTCCTCAGCGTACGTCGCCCGGCCGGCGATACCCACCGGCGCCCTGCACGTCCGCTAGCCGGGTGCGTGTCCGACGTGGACGCTGCGAGCCTGGAGGGAGTACAGGTCGTCGCGGTGACCGAGCCACTCCTCCGCGTCCGGGTCGAGGAGGCGTTCCCAGGCACGCAGGTCGGCCTCGGGAAGGACCTCGGCCTCGGTCAGGCGCTCGACCCACCTGCCCAGCCGGTCCACGATCGACGTCCTATCCTCGTCCGGCAGCGGCGCGGGCTTCTCCAGCAGCCAGGTCCGCGTGCCGACCTCCACCAGGCCGGCCCGGTCGAGCGCCGCCGTCCAGCCGTACGGCATCGGAACCCAGCCCGGCAGCGCCCGCCGCATCCGGCGGAACCACACGTCGTTGGCCGCCTCGAGCCGGACCTCCAGGCCGGGCTCGCCGACCCCGATGTCCCACGGGAGGCACCGGCGGGACAGGCCGTCCTCGGCCAGCGCCAGTCGTCCACCCGGCGCGAGCAGGCCGGCGAGCGCGTCGACCGCGGCCTGCTGGTCGGCGACGTGATGCACGGCGGCGGACTCCCACACCAGGTCGGCCGCGCCGGGCACTACGGCCCGCAATGCATCCGGGCCGTCCTCCAGGTCCGCACGCCCGAGCTGAGCGCGATCCGCGGGTATGCCGGCCGCGGTCAGGTTGGCCCGCGCCTCGGCCAGCAGCTCCTCCGAGGAGTCGATCGCCAGTACGCGCGCCTCGTCCGGCAGCGCCTCCGCGAGCGCGACCGCCATGCCCCCACCGCCGCAGCCCACGTCGATCGCGAGCCCGTCCCCGGGTCGCACCAGCTCCTTGGCCACCTGCCGATACCAGCCGGCCTCGTCCCGGGCCGAGGCGGACAGTCGCTCGGTCCAGTCGGCCCAGTCGATGACGTACGGATCAGTGCCGTCGTGTTCAGACATGGGGCGAGCCTATTCCGGCCGGCGTACCTCCAGCACCCGGAATCCCTTGGCACTGCCCAGCCGGTCGCACGCCCACCCCTCGCCGATCAGCCAGCGCTGCAACGAGTCGGCGCCGAGGTTCTTGCCGACGACCAGCAGCGCGCGTCCGCCCGGAGCCAGCCGGGGCAGCCAGCGCAGCAGCAGCTCGTGCAGCGCGTCCTTGCCGATGCGGATCGGCGGGTTGGACCAGATCTCGTCGAACGCGACACCGGCGGGTACGTCGTCCGGGGACGCCGTACGGATCCGCTCCCCGGCACCGATGCGGCGAGCGTTCTCGGTGGTCAGCCGCAGCGCGCGCTCGTTCACATCCACCGCCCAGACCGTCGCCGCGGTCACCTCGGCCGCGAGCGAGCAGGCGACCACGCCGTACCCGCATCCCAGGTCGAGGAGCGTCCCGGCGTCACCGGACGGGCGGGCGAACCGGAACAGCACCGCGGTGCCGGCGTCCACCCGGCCGTGCGCGAACACCCCGGACGCCGAGACCAGATCCATCCGGCGCCCCCACACCTCGGCCGTCACCGGCGACACCACCAGGTCGGAGTCCGGCCTGGCCGAGAAGTAGTGGTCGTTCACGTCGGCATCTCTCGGACCGTGCGGGTCCGGTCGGCTCGGGCAGCCAGCTCGTCGTCGGCCGGGTAGCCCACCTCCTCCAGGGTGAGCCCATGCGCGGGTACGACGCGTACGGCCGGGTCACGCGTACCGGCCGCGAGCACTTCGGCCGGCCACTCCGGCGGCCGGCGGCCCTCGCCGACCGACAGCAGCGCACCGACCAGCGCGCGGACCATGTTGTGGCAGAACGCATCGGCGACGATCCGTCCGACCAGCAGGCCGTCGTCGCGCTCCCACGACAGCTCGTACAGATCGCGAATGGTGGTCGCGCCCTCGCGCCGGCGGCAGAACGCCGCGAAGTCGTGTTCGCCGAGCAGCGCGGTCGCCCCGGCGTTCATCGACTCGACGTCCAGCCTGTGCGGCCAGGCGAGCACCTCGCGCCGGTGCAACGGGTCGAGGGATGCCGGGTCGTCGCAGATCCGGTACGCGTAGCGCCGCCACAATGCGGAGAACCGGGCGTCGAAACCGCTCGCGGCGGGACGCACCGCCCTCACTCGCACATCGGACGGCAGTACACCCGCGAGCCGATGGCGCACTACCTCCTCGGCGGTATGCGAATGCCGTCCGGTAGCGGCCTGCTGCGCCAGCCGGTCGTCGGGCACGTCGACGTGACACACCTGGCCGCGCGCGTGGACGCCCGAGTCCGTACGACCGGCGCAGGTCGTGACCAGGGACGGGTCGCTGCGCAGCACCGTCGTCAGTGCCGCGTCGAGCACTCCCTGGACCGTTCGCCGACCGGGCTGCGCCGCCCAGCCGGAGAACTCGGTGCCGTCGTAGGCCACATCGAGCCGCAGCCGCACCATCACGCCACCCGGGCGATCAGTCCTTGGCCTCGCCCTCGGACGACTCGGCGTCCTCTGACGACTCCGCATCGTCCGCGTCGTCCGCGGACTCGTCGTCGGCGGTGGTGTCGACCGGCGTCGCCTCGGCCACCGCTTCCTCGGTGGGAATCTCCTCCGCGGAGTCCCCGACGGCGGTTTCCTCGACGGCGGTCCCCTCCGCCGCGGCCGCCTTCTTCGTCGTCTTCTTCGCGGCCTTCTTGGCGGTCTTCTTCGCGGCCGGCCGCTCGGCGGACTTCTTGGCCGCCTTCTTCGCCGGCTTCGGCTGCAGCTCCTCCTGCACCAGCGCGATGACCGCCATCGGCGCGTTGTCGCCCTGGCGCGGACCGATCTTGGTGATCCGGGTGTAGCCACCCGGCCGCGAGTCGTACTTCGGCCCGATCTCCGCGAACAGGGTGTGGACCACGCCCTTGTCCCGGATGACCCGCATCACCTGCCGCCGTGCATGCAGGTCACCGCGCTTCGCCTTGGTGATCAGCCGCTCGGCGAACGGGCGCAACCGGCGAGCCTTCGTCTCGGTCGTGGTGATACTGCCATGCTCGAAGAGACTGGTCGCGAGGTTGGCGAGGATCATCTTCTGGTGCGCCGGGCTGCCACCCAGTCGCTTGCCCTTGGTCGGCGTGGGCATCGTCGTTCGCTCCTTCTGGTGCGGATCAGTACCGGTCGTCGTCGGGTCGGATCAGTACTGCTCGTCCTCGACGAAGGAGTTGTCCGCATCCTCGTCGTACGTCGTCGCGGCGGCCGCCGGGTCGAAGCCCGGAGCACTGTCCTTGAGCCCCAGGCCCATCTCGGCCAGCTTGGCCTTCACCTCGTCGATCGACTTCGAGCCGAAGTTCCGGATGTCCAGCAGATCCTGCTCGCTTCGCGAGATCAGCTCGCCGACCGTGTGGATGCCCTCGCGCTTGAGGCAGTTGTACGAGCGCACCGTGAGGTTGAGGTCCTCGACCGGGAGAGCGAGGTCGGCGGCCAGCTGCTCGTCGACCGGCGACGGGCCGATGTCGATGCCCTCGGCTTCGACGTTGAGCTCGCGGGCGAGACCGAACAGCTCGACCAGAGTCTTGCCGGCGCTGGCGATCGCGTCCCGCGGGCGCATCGACGGCTTGGTCTCGACGTCGATGATCAGCTTGTCGAAGTCGGTACGCTGCTCGACCCGCGTCGCCTCGACCTTGTAGGTCACCTTGAGGACCGGCGAATAGATCGAGTCGACGGGCATCCGGCCGATCTCGGCGTCCGCGCTCTTGTTCTGCACGGCCGAGACATAACCGCGGCCGCGCTCGACCACCAGCTCCATCTCGAGCTTGCCCTTGTCGTTCAGGGTGGCGAAGACCAGCTCGGGGTTGTGCACCTCGACGCCGGCCGGTGGCGCGATGTCCGCCGCGGTCACCTCGCCGGGGCCCTGCTTGCGGAGGTACATGGTCACCGGCTCGTCGTGCTCGGACGACACCACGAGCTCCTTGATGTTCAGGATCATCTCGGTGACGTCTTGCTTGACACCGGGGATCGTGGAGAACTCGTGCAGCACGCCGTCGACCTTGATGCTGGTGACGGAGGCGCCGGGGATCGAGGACAGAAGGGTACGGCGCAATGAGTTGCCGAGGGTGTAACCGAATCCGGGCTCGAGCGGCTCAAGGCTGAACCGGGACCGGTTGTCGTTGATGACCTCTTCGGTCAATGTTGGACGCTGTGCGATCAGCACTGTTTCTTTCCTTTCCGTGCCGCCCGCTATTTGACGGGCACAGATGGTTACTTCTTGGAGTAGTACTCCACAATGAGCTGTTCTTGGACCGGTAGGTCGATCTGCTCACGTACTGGAAGCTGGTGGACGAGGATTCGCATGCGGCTGGGGAGGACCTCGAGCCAGGCGGGTACCTGGCGGTCCCCATGGGTCTCGCGGGCCACGATGAACGGCGTCATCTCGATCGACTTGGGCCGCACGTCGATCACGTCGTGCGCGGACACCTGGTACGAGGGGATGTTCACCTTCTGACCGTTCACCACCAGGTGGCCGTGGGTCACCATCTGCCGGGCCTGTCGCCGGGTACGGGCGAATCCCGCCCGGTAGACCACGTTGTCGAGCCGCCCTTCGAGCAGCTGCAGCAGGTTGTCACCGGTCTTGCCGCCGCGGCGATGGGCTTGCTGGTAGTAACGACGGAACTGCTTTTCCAGCACGCCGTACGTGTAACGCGCCTTCTGCTTCTCCCGCAGCTGCAGGAGGTACTCGCTCTCCTTGATCCGACCCCGTCCGTGCTGGCCCGGTGGGTAGGGACGGCGCTCGAAGGCCCTGTCGCCGCCGACCAGGTCATCACCCAGCCGGCGCGACTTCTTAGTCATGGGTCCGGTGTATCGGGCCATGGTGAATGCTCCTAGAAACTCGCGGTGGGCGGGGTCAGACGCGACGCCGCTTGGGCGGGCGGCAGCCGTTGTGCGGGGTCGGGGTGACGTCCTGGATAGTGCCGACCTCCAGGCCGACTGCACCCAGGGACCGGATCGCCGTCTCCCGGCCGGAGCCCGGGCCTTTGACGAACACGTCGATCTTCTTCATGCCGTGCTCCATCGCCCGGCGTCCGGCCGCCTCGGCGGCCATCTGCGCGGCGTACGGGGTCGACTTGCGCGAACCCTTGAAGCCGACGCTGCCCGCGCTGGCCCACGCGATCACCGCGCCGCTCGGGTCGGTGAGCGTGACGATCGTGTTGTTGAACGTGCTCTTGATGTGGGCCTCGCCCACGGCGATGTTCTTCTTCTCCTTGCGGCGCACCTTCTTGGCGCCGGTGGACTGACGGCTCTTGGGTGGCATCTGCTCCTACTTCCTGATGTCCGAGGTCGGGGTCACTTCTTGCCGGCGGCCTTCTTCTTGCCCGCCACCGTGCGCTTCGGGCCCTTACGGCCGCGTGCGTTGGTGCGGGTGCGCTGACCGCGTACCGGCAGGCCGCTGCGGTGACGGCGGCCCTGGTAGCTGCCGATCTCGACCTTGCGGCGGATGTCGGCGGCGACCTCACGGCGGAGATCACCCTCGACCTCGAAGTTGCCCTCGATGTAGTCGCGGAGCTTGACCACTTCCTCGTCGCCCAGCTCGTGTACGCGCATGTCCGGGCTGAGCCCGGTCGCGTTCAGAAGCTGATGGGCGCGGGTGCGGCCGATGCCGTAAATGTAGGTGAGCGCGACCTCCAGGCGCTTGTCGCGCGGCAGGTCGACTCCGACGAGGCGTGCCATCTGGCGGTTGTCCTTCCGTTCGCTGGAGGTGTCGTACGCGACGCGTCCCTGCCCGCCTCGACGTCCGGCGTACCGGATGTTCCGGCCCGGATGTCCTGGCAGGGCCCCGGCCTCCAATCCGGGGGTGACACTTGCGATTGCCGCAAGCGAGCGGTCACGCTTCCTGGGTGCGAGCCAGGCGGCTCGCGGGGGTTGCGGTGATCAGCGCTCTGCAGTCATCCTTGGCGCTGCTTGTGCCGCGGGTTGCTGCAGATCACCATGACCCGGCCGTGGCGGCGGATCACTTTGCAGTTGTCGCAGATCTTCTTGACGCTCGGGTATACCTTCATCGAGCTGCCTTGTCGTCCTAGCTGTGTCGGCTGTAGCTGTCTTGGCTGGTCTTGTCGCGGACCCGTCGGGGGTGGTGCACCCGGCCGGTTGCCGGGTCGCGTGGCTCTGGGGAGCCGGCCCCTGTGCGGTGTCCTACTTGTAGCGGTAGACGATCCGACCGCGGGTGAGGTCGTACGGCGAGAGCTCAACGACGACCCGGTCCTCGGGGAGGATCCGGATGTAGTGCTGACGCATCTT
>WHTJ01000179.1 GCA_009377795.1 Propionibacteriales bacterium
CTGGCCCGGTACGGTGCGCTGATCACGGCCGGCTGCTACGGCGTCGCGCTGCTCGGGTCGGCCGCCGCGGCGTACGTCCTCGTGCTCGTCCTGTGACGCCAGCGATGTGCACACGAGAACCGTCGGCGAGGTAGGTTGGTGGTACCCGTTCCCACGGGAGGCTGGTTCGATGCCGTGGATCGTGTGGTTGATCGCGGCCGCAGCCCTGGGCGTGGCGGAGTTCTTCACGTTGACCCTGGCTCTCGGGTTGCTCTCGGGTGCGGCGGTGGTCGCGGCTGTCGTCGCCGGGCTCGGTGGCCCGTTGTTGTTGCAGATCCTCGCATTTGCGGTCACGGGGGCTGACGGGCTGCTGGTGGTGCGGCCGATCGCGAGGCGGCACATGACCCGTCCGCCTGTGGTGCGCGAGGCACCGACGCGCTGATCGGGAAGACGGCAGTGGTCACGGAGGAGCTCTCCGCTGTGCGCGGTCTGATCAGGCTCTCCGGTGAGGAGTGGTCGGCTCGTTCGTTCGACGAGCACCAGGTCTCGCCCGAGGTCGTGGAAGACGTGCACGACGTCACGACGGCGACGGAGCCAGGTGTGCAGCGCGTGGGCTACCTGTTCGTCGAAGAACGCTCCACGACGGATCTTCGACGCCGGACGGCCCGTCTCTCCCTTACTGCCCCGCATACTCCCGCCGGGCACACCGTGGATCACGGCACCCATAGGTCGGAGCCACTCTCCTGCGTGACCGGCGACTGAGTGTCCACCCAGATCAGGCTAGCGTGGAGGTGGTTCGCGAGCCGGTGTACGCGTGCGGGCGGAATGGTGTGGTGGTCGACTCGGCGTCGCAGCGCACGTGGGGTGAGGCCCAGGCGGGTGTGGGACGCGGCCCGATGTGCCTCCGGGCGATCTCGTCGGGTGGTCCACGCCATGAGATGGAGGGGAGCCGCGCGCCACAGGGCCTGCGGCCAGCTCCGTGACGGAATCGACTGCGGCGTGTCGGGCTTCGGGCAGACCAGTTGGAGCTTGGGCGAACGTTCTTTGTACAGCCGTCGTATTCCCTGAGCGAGTTCGCGGGCGGCTTGGCGATAGGTCCAGGTGACTCCCTTCGGCTCGTCGCGGAGGTTGGTGGCGAGTTGCGGGAGGAGGTACGCGAGCGTTGGTCCGGGTAGGTGCGCCAGGGATGTGAGTTGGTCGTGTTTCGCGTGTCCGTACGGTGTCTGGTAGAAGGTGGGTGCCAGGACGGCGGTCGTGCTCGCGCTGACCACAGCGCACGTCCCGCCGTATTCACGCACGCGCCCGGTCAGCGCAATCACGTAGCGCGCGGACGCCGCGATCGAGCGCCGCATGGTGGCCACACTCGTCCGGTCGAGCACCAAGTCGACCACGATGACATGCGTGTCTTCGGCGGCCATGGCGGCCAGCCTGGAAATCGTTGTTGCGACAGCGTCGTGATCAGTCAGGTCGAGGTGCAGCCATCGCGCTGACCCTGAGCAAGATCGTTCGTGAGTCGCTCGACTGCCCGCGAGAACGTTGTCGCTGTTGAACAGCAGCGGCAGGAGTTCCTGACCGATTCGCCCGCTTGCACCCAGGACGATGATGACCGGTTCACGCACAGGATGCCCACCGGTCGGCGATCGCGATGAACGTGTCGAGGTATTCTCGCTTGACCCGTCGCCACTGGTCCGGTGCCTCGTCGCAGCGAGCGAACGCGTCACGGGCGGCGGTGAGCTTGGTCTCGTCCCAGCCGCTGGCGAGTTCGATTGCGGACATGAGGGCGTGCTGTGCGGTGGGCGTGTCGTCGAGGATGCGTTCGGCGAGGAGGTCGTGGGGCATGCCGAGGTGGATGCAGGAGTCGGGGATGCTCTTGGACATCTTGGGGTAGCCGGCGAGCCCTTCGAGGACGCGGAAGTACAGCGCGCCGATGGTCGCGTGCCAGCCGAGGGTGAGGTCGCCGGCTGTCTCCTGTCGTTGGAGGACGAGGCGGGCCAGCTCGGCGAAGTACGCCTCTTCCATTCCGGAGACCATGAGTACGTGGCGGGCGCCTGTCTCGACGGGTTGGAGGATGTCCGCGACGGTGTACAGGGAGTCGACGACGACGCCGATCTCGCCGCCGAGTAGGCCATGTTCGTCGTAGAGCTCGAGCAGGGATTCGCGGTGTTCGAGGAAGTCCTTGCGGGTGAGGTAGCGCGCGATCTTCCCGGCTCGGACGAGGTTTCCGTGGTCGAGGTGGGAGCGGAGGGTGAAGTTGGCCGAGTCGATACCGATCCTCTGGAGGAAGGTGAACATCTGGTCGCGCACTGATTCGAGCTGTGCCCATGGGATGTTGCGGGAGTTCCAGGCGCCCAGCTCGGAGATGATGACGGTTGTCGGACAGGCGAGCCGTCGTTGGAGCTTGATAATCCCGAACATGACCGACAGGGTCCCGGCGGTGGGTGCGTTGGTAGGCCCGAAGCCGGTGATGATCTCCAGGTCGTCGACACCCGGGGTGAGGACGGTGGCTGCGTTGTCGACATGGGAGAAGTGGAGCAGGACTGGGCCGAGGCGGTCGGTGAGCGTCTCGTGGTCCGGACAGCTGGTCAGGGGTTCAAGCATGGGCTCCTGCCTGGACGGGCGTACGGATCTTGGACAGCAGCGAAGCCGCACACCCAGATGACCGGGCATGCCGGACCTGGTCGAGTGCGTCTGCGTCGCTGATGTCGTCGCCATGGGCTACCTGGACAATGAGTGTCGCGTTGTGCTCCACGAGTTCGGCGCACGGTCCGTCGCCGTCGGGTTGGAGGGCTTCGATGACCAGTCGCGCGTTCGCGGTGTGACTGTCGCGGTGCGCGACCGTAGCTGCCCAGGACGTCGACGCAGGTAGTGCCTCGGCGCATGTGGTGCGGAGCGATCGGCGGGCGAGTTTGGTCTTGTATACCGTGCCGTACGGTGCGTACTCGTCCATCACCAGGTCGGTGGTGGTTTGCGTCGCGACGACGAGACCGCGGTCGAGGTCTGAGCGGGTCTCGCCGATCGCCTGCGCGGCCAGGTCGGTGCGTGTGTCGGAGATTC
>WHTJ01000083.1 GCA_009377795.1 Propionibacteriales bacterium
GACCGGCGTCGAGCACGCTACCGGTGTGCGGGTCGAGGATGATCCGGCTGAGCAGGCCATCACAGACCAGTCGCTGCGCGGTGACCGTGGGGATGCGCCCGAACCGTTCCAGCCTCGGGATGGCGCCGGCGATGCGGGGGTTGGTCGCCAGATGCTGCGGCAGGTCATCCGAGCCGGGGAGGTTCAGGAGGGTGTCGAGGGTGACGGTGAGGTTCACGGTGGGCCGCCGCCGCCCATGTGGGGAGGTGTTCGGCGTTGATGCCGCGGGTGATGAGTTCGCAGGCGGCGTCGGCCATCCGCTGGTTGCGGGTGCGGGTGTCGGACTCGACCGGTTTCGCCAATGCTTCGACCGCGATCTGCAACGCCTCCCCGGCGTCGGGGTCGATCAGCCCGGACACCGCGTACAGGTCCCCCACCCGGGAGGCGTGGAAGTACCGGTCCGCCAGCTGTTTGACCGCGGTTTCGTCCCGGTCCGGGTCCACCAGATCCGCCAACGCATCCAGGGCCTGCGCCAGTTCATGCGCGGAGCCGGACTCGGCCAACTCCACCAGCGTCGCCTCATGGGTTCGGACCGCGTCCAGCCCGCATTTGTTCACCCCCGCGCAGAACACGTCCACATGATCGGAACAGATCCGCCCCGCGGCATACGACTCCCGCACCAGCTGCAGCTGCGGCAGCAGCCGGGCGGTGCGCACCAGCCTGGACCCGCCGCGATGTGACCGGTTCAGATGCAACCGCACCCACCCACCGATGGTTTTGCAGCCGTACGCCTGGTGTCCGCAGGTGGATTCGAATTCGGTCAGTGCCTTGGCGCGGGCGGCTTGCAGGGCGGCGATGCCGGCGTCGAGGGTCGTCAGCTGGGTTTCGGCCGGTTGCAGACCGAGGTCTTCGAGATGGTCGGCGAGTTGGGTGAGCCAGGCCCGGTCCGGCTTCACCACACTGGTTGTCGAAGACATGTTCGAACACTACCGGAACGCTGAGACCGAACACAAGGCTGTTTTCCCCTGCTGGGGAAGACATATTCGATCCACAACCTGTGGACAACTCGCCGTCAAAGCCAGCCTGTGGATGAAAACCGGCTCGGCGCGGCCCGGCCGTCCTGTCCGCGTTCTGCATGGCCTACGTCGTTCGCAGTATGCACGTCCTCTGGCTCCATAGCCTGCGAAGGCCTGAGGTCGCGACGCGTGAACCGAGCCACAGCGCGATCCCGGCGGCGAGCGAGGCGAGCACCGCGACGTACGGGTGGCCGGCCGCCTCCAGCTCTGGGTAGACCTGCCAGTGCGTGAGGTAGACGTAGAGCGAGGCGCTCGCGACCGTGGCGACCGCTCCGGCGGCGAACCTGGGCAGGACGACCGACCGGCCGACGAGCAACACCAGTACGCCGGCCACGACCAGCAGCTCTCGCTTTAGGTCGCCGAAAAACCCCAGTGTCGCGACAAAAACGGCCACCACGACGGCGAGCCGTTGCATCCTGGTGCGGGCCACGGCGACGGCCCACCCGAGCGCGAAGCACCACAGCACGAGACCGACCGTGTACCGCTCCGTCGGGCCGGCGGTGAGCCCCGTCCACAGGAACCGCAGCAACACCGTCCCGGCGAGAAGGGTCAACGCCGTGGCGAACGGCGCGCGCCGTTCCACACGGTCGAAGGCAGGCACCGCGAGAAGGACGGCGGCTCCGAACAGCGTCCACGCCAATGCCTCGAGGAACCACATCTGCCAGTCATCGGTCCACCCGTCGGACCCGAGGACGCCGTTGAGGAGCAGCGCGGTCGCCGGCTGGTAGGTTCCGGCGACCAGGGCGACGCCCCCGATCCACAGCATGCTCGGCACCGCCAGCTGCGCCACCGAGGACAGCACACCGCGTACCCGGGCCCGCAGTCCGGACGTGGGCAGCCGGAAGCGAGCGAAGTTGTAGCCGGCGACGGCCAGGAGCAGATGCGCCCCTCCCATCACCGCGATCACGTCGGCGTGGCTCGCGACGATCAGCACGATCGCGACGGCACGCAACAACACCGAGGTCTCGACGGTCACGCCGCGGCGGCGGGGTCGAGCGGCGACGACGAGCTCCTCCGGTGAGAGCATGTGCCAGTTCGCCGGCAATGCGCCCAGCCGCCTGCCGAGCCGCACGGACAACTCCACATAGGAGAGGGAGTCGCCTCCGAGCGCGACGAAGCTGTCGAGGACCGTGGCGTCGGGCCGGCCGAGCAGCATCGCGTACAGGTCGCGGATATCGGTCGCCGTGACCGGTCCGGCCCGCACGCCGGTGGAGGGCCGGTCGCGCAGCCTGCGGCCCTGCTCGGCGAGTACGGCGTAGTCGACCTTGCCCGCCCGGGTCAGGGGCATGGCCTCCAGGCGCTCGACTCGAATCGCGGACGCGGGCAGCCCGGTCGACTCCGACGCGGCGGCTCGCAACCGATCACGCGTCCGCGGACGATCGCTGAAAACCCACAGCTCGTCGTCGAGTCCGACGCACCGGGCGGGGAGGTTCCGCGCCCGCAGCAGTTGCTCGACCCGGTCCAGATCGAGGCGCAGGCCGAAGACCTTGGCGATGCGGTCACGCCGCCCCACGACCTCCCACAGGCCGTGGCGGGTCAGCCTCCCGAGGTCACCGGTGTGAAGCGCGGCGCAGTCCCGGCCGCGGGCCAGGTCGGCCGGCTCGCGGGCATAGCCCAGCATCACGTTCGGCCCCTCGTAGACGAGCTCGCCGACATCGGGGCCGTGAACATCACGCGCCTCGGGTACGGCCGAGAGCCGGAACCGGCCGCCCGGAACCGGGACCCCGATCGTGGACGGGTGCTGCTCGGCGAGCTCGGGCGAGAGCCATGCCATCCGGGCGGTCGCCTCGGTCTGCCCGTACATCACGTACAGGTCCCAGCCGCGCTCGCGGCCGAGGCGCGCGAAGTGCGTCACCCGCTCCGGCGCCA
Organism: Propionibacteriales bacterium; assembly: GCA_009377795.1. GTDB lineage: Bacteria > Actinomycetota > Actinomycetes > Propionibacteriales > Nocardioidaceae > WHTJ01. The sequence goes on from WHTJ01000083.1 coordinate 2,925, forward strand.
TCCGCCCGCCCGCCTGGGTGACATAGCGCAAGGACGGCAGCTCACGCGTCGCGAAACCGGACGCTTCGAGCAGGTCGAAGGTGTACGGGACGCCGGCGAGGGACGTCGCCCGGGCCGACCTGAACAGCTCCCAGAAGCATTCGTCGACCACGGACAACTCGGTGAGGACGACGCCGGCGCCGGCGAGCAGGTGGCTGTTCAGGACGGACAGCCCGTAGCAGTAGTGCAGTGGGAGGGACGTCGTGGCCCGGTCGTCCGGCCGGAGCCGGAGGTACTCGGCGATGCTCGCGGCGTTGGCCACCAGGTTGTCGCGGGACAGCCGGACGAGCTTCGGGGACCCGGTGGATCCCGAGGTGCTCAGCAGAAGCGCGAGATCCGGATGGAGGTCGTGCGCGGTTCCCGGCCGGCGTTCGATCAGGCTCCCCGTCCCGGCGCGTACGAGAACGTCGGGGCCGTACACATCGATCAGGTCCCGGTGCCGCTCGGAACGGCCGGGCTCGACCAGCAGCGCGGGGTGCCCACCGGCCAAAGCGGCCAGGTAGGCCACGACGGAGGGTACGTCGTTGCCAGCCTCGATCAGGACCAGTCGCCGGGTCGTGCCCAGACGACGCATGAAGGAGCGCACCCGATCCAGGAGCTCGGCGTACGTCACGGTCCCGGTGGCCGACACCAACGCGGCCTGGTCGCCGTCCTGGCCGAGCCCGAAGGGGTCCAAGCCCGACTCGACGGTCGGACGGACCGCCGGCCGCTCGCTGCCGGGGAATCCGGGAGGCGCCGTCATTCCGGCCCCTCGGTTCGGAACGCGATCACGTCGCCGGCCACGGTGAGTCCCACGACGTCGCCGGTGCTCGGCACCTTCCCGGACGAGATGCGGGCGACGACCACCGGACCGTCCGCCAACAGCCGCAACCGGACCGTCGCGTCGTGACCGAAGAAGCTGACCGTGACCACCTCGGCCGCAGTTCCGTTGTCGCGGTCGCCGTTGACCACGATCTGCTCGGGCTTCACCGCAAGCGTCGCGAGCCCCTGGACCGCGCCGGATCGCACCGTGACCTGCCCCAGCGCCGACTGGGCGCTCACCCCGCTGACCTGGCCGCTGAGCAGCACCGATCCGCCGACGAATCCGGCCACATCCGAGTCGGCCGGTGACTGGTAGAGGTCGACCGGCGCCGCGACCTGAACCAGCCGTCCGTCACGCATCACCGCCACCTGGTCGGACAGCGACAGCGCCTCGCCCTGGTCGTGCGTCACGAGCAGCCCGGTGGTGCCGGTGGCGCGCAGGGCGCGGGCGACCGCCTGGCCGGTGCCTTCACGCAGGGCCGAGTCCAGCGACGAGAACGGCTCGTCGAGCAGGACGACGGCCGGCCCGGGTGCCAGTGCCCGCGCCAACGCCACGCGCTGCTGCTGGCCCCCGGACAGCTCGTGCGGATAGCGAGTACTGACGGCCGACGGCAGCTCGACGAGGTCGAGCATCTCTTGGAGCTTGGTGCTCGTACGCCGCTCCGAGCGAGCCAGCCCGAAGGTGACGTTGGCGGCGACGTCCAGGTGCGGAAACAGTGCGCCCTCCTGCGGCACGTAGCCGACGCGGCGGTCCCGCGGCGGCAACGAACGCCCTGGTCCGGCGACGATCCGGCCGTCGAACTCGATCGTGCCCGAGTCTGGCTCGAGGAAGCCCGCGACCAACCTCAGCAGCGTGGTCTTTCCACAGCCCGAGGGGCCGAGCACGCTGGTGAGCCCGCCGGGTACGTCGAGGTCGATGCCGCACAGGACGGCGTGGCCGTGATAGCCCTTGGTCAACCCCCGGATGGTCAGCGCGGTCATCGGCGCCCCCGGGCATAGCGGGTCAGGAGGTGGGTGGCGGGTAGAGAGAGCAGGATCAGCAGCAGGGCGTACGGCGCCGCGGCGCCGTACGCCACCGACTCGGCCCGCGACCAGAACGCCGTGGCAAGGGTGGTGGTGCCCGTGGGGGCGAGCAGCAGAGTGGCGGTCAGCTCCGTGCCGGCCGCCAGGAAGACCAGCGCGGTGCTGGCACCGAGCCCCGGCAGGATCATCGGGAGCGTCACCCGCCTGGCCGCCCCGATCCGGCTCGCCCCCAGGCTGTGGGCGACGTCGTCGAGCCGGGCAGGAGCGAGCTCGAGGGCCGATCTCACGCTCACCATGGCCCGCGGCAGGAACAGGATGGCGTAGGCGAGCAGCAGCAGCGGCACCGTCTGATACAGCGGCTGGACCACCCGGATGGAGATGGTGACCAGCGCCAGCGCAACCACGATGCCCGGCAGCGCGTTGGCGGTGTAGGTGCTGCGCTCGACCAGGTCGGCCACCACGCCCCGATGACGGACGGCGAGCCAGGCGACCGGGACGGCCAGCAGCGTGGTCAGCAGACCGGCGGCGAGCGCAAGGCCGACCGTGGTGCCGGTCGTGGCGGCCAGGTCCGCCAGCACGAACTCCGTGGACGACCCCACCACCAGCCACCGCGCGAGGCTGGCGCACGGCACCCCGAGACTGAGCGCCACGAGCATGAGCAGTCCGCCGAGGCACCACGGTGTCGCCGCCCCCAGCCGGTGCAGCCCGGCGGGCTGGGGCGCTCCCCCGCCGACTCGGGCAAGACTGCGCCGTCCACGCAGCCGGAGCTCGCCGATCAGGAGGAGCAGGCACAGCATCACGAGTACGCCGGCGAGCAGGCTGGCCGAAGCTCCGTTGAACGTCGACCGGTAGTTGTCGAGGATGGCCGTCGTCAGAGTCGGGTAGTTGAGCAGACGCAGGGCGCCGTACTCCGCCAGCAGATGCAGCGCCACCAGCAGCGCACCCCCGAGAACCGCCGGCCGGAGCGCGGGGAGCACGACCCGGAAGAAGGTGCTCCACGCGCCCTCGCCCAGCGACCGGGCGACGTCCTCCAGACCCGGATCCATGCTGCGCAGGCCCGCCACCACGGGCAGGTAGACCAGCGGGTAGTACGAGAGGCTCACCACGAGCACCGCGCCCCAGTAGCTCTGGACGTCGTGCGTCAGGGACACCCACCCGTACCCGTTGACGAAGGCCGGGACCGCCAGGGGCGCGGCCAGCACCGCGCGCCACGCCGGGCGCCATGGCAGGTCCGAGCGCTCCACCAGCCACGCGACGGCGACCCCGAGTACGGTGCTCAGCAGGACGCCGCCGAACACCAGCCGCAGGGTGTTCCACAGCAGCTCCGCGACCCGGTCACGGAAGAGCAGCTCCCGCACCTCGTCCGGCCCGAGGGTGACCGCAGTGGTCACCACGAAGCCGAGTGGGAGCAGGGTCAGCGCGGCTACCGCCACTCCCGCGGCCGTCAGGAGCGGTGGCGCATCCCCGTCCCGGGCCGAGCGGGTCCGGCGGGGAGGGTCGACGAGAAGAGCCGTCAGAGGAACCCCGCCTCGGTCATCAGGTCGATCACCGCCGGACCGTTGAGACCGGCCAGATCGATCCGGGGCGGGTCGAGCTCGGCGAACGGCTTGACCGGGGCCCGCAGGTCGACCTCCGGATTGAGCGGATACTCCAGCGCGTAGCTGTCGGCGAGGGTCTGCTGTCCCTCGACACTGCTGAGGTACTGGACGAAGCGTTCCGCGCGGTCCGGGGTATCGCTGGAGGCCAGCACACCCGCACCGGAGACCGAGACGAAGGCCCCCGGATCCTGGTCGCCGAAGAAGTGCAGCTGGGTGTTGTCGCTGACCTCCCCCACCTCCTCCTGGTCGCGATACCAGTAGTAGTGGTAGATGATTCCGGCGTCGGTCTCCCCGGCGTTGACCGACTCCAAGACCACGTCGTTTCCGTCGTACACGGTGCCGTTCCGCTCCAGGCCGGCCAGCCACTCGCGGGTGGCGGCCTCGCCTTCGAGCTCGAGTACGGCGCTCACGATCGCCTGGAAGTCGGCCCCGGTCGGCGAGAACGAGATCCGCCCGGCCCACTGTGGCTCGGCCAACTCCATGATCGACTGCGGGAGCTCGTCCTCGGAGACCAGATCGGTGTTGTAGACCAGCACCGTCGAGCGGGCGGCGAATCCCATCCAGTTGCCGGTGCCGGGTGAATACCCGTCCCGCACCTGGCCCACTGCCTCCGCCGAGAGCGGGGCGAAAAGGCCCTCGCGATCCACCACCGACATGGCGGGCGAGTTCTCGGTGAGGAACACGTCGGCCGGAGACGCGTCCCCCTCCTGCACCAGCTGGTTGGCCAGCTCGAAGTCGTCACCGTTGCGCAGCTCGACCTCGATCCCGGTCTGCTCGGTGAACCCGGGAGCGATGTCTTCGATCAACGCTTCGTGCTGCGCGTTGTAGACGGTGATCGAGGGTCCGTCACTACACGCGACCAACGAGGTCGCCAGGACCGTCACTGCTGCGGCAATAGCCATCCAGCGGAGCATCACAAACCTTCCCACGCATATTTAGGCTTGCCTTACCTTACCCCGGCCTCGCCGGGGACGAACAGTGCCCACCTACGCGGACCTCTCCAGCGGGACGCGAGCCCGCTCGTTTTGCCGGCCCCTCGGACCGCCCGCGCGGAGGACCTGAGGCGATCGACAGGGTGCGTTAACGGCAGGTTCGGTCGCGGATCAGGGTCCGTTCTCGCGACCTCGGAACGATCCCGACGACGGCGCTCCCGGGCTCGTGGAGGCCGCGTAGGACAAGTTTTCGACGTTCTCCATACAAGCAGGTCTAGAGATGCTTAGCGTGAAGGACAGCGCATTGCCCAAGGTGGCGCAGCGGCAGGGGGAGGGCCACCCAAACCCCTTGAACGGCGTGCGCAAATTCCGTTCTAGAGCGCCAGATTATCGCCGGCGCGAGGGAGGCAATTCAGATGGTCAATCGTGCGTCGTGGGAGATCCGGCTGGAGACGTTGCGCGTCAATGATGCTGACGAGGACGACTTCTGGAGCGACGGTGACGAGCCTTACCTCGTCGCGGTCGGATTTCGTTCTAAGTTCCGAACAGCGGGCTCGACTCAGGTCTTCTGGAGCGGTGTGCTCGACGACGAATGGGCCGAGGGAGTGGAGGGCGGCCAGTCGCGGGGGATACCGGCTTCGATGGGTGTACTCGCCTACCCCGATGTGGAGCTCCCTACAAGGCAGGAGATCCTGGCTGGGTCAATGCCGGAGCTCGTAGGTGCCTTCGTACTCGCCCTCGAAAGCGATGCGACGCCGTTTGGCGCTGTCCGCGACAAGATCCACGAGATGCAAACCGTCATCCGCGAACAACTGCTGAACCTGATCGAGCGGGGAAACATCGATCTCCAGAACCCGGGCCCGTCGATCGCTGCGGCACAGAAAGCCGCTCGGGACACGCTGACCCCAAGCGTCGCTGAGGCCATTGGTCTGTGGCTGAGATCGTTCGCCGATCCCGATGACTTCCTGGGCGTCGGCCTGCTTGCTTTCGGCGGTGTCGACCCTTCAGCAGTCGAGGGGACCGGCCTGCCCGTCCTCACAGCAGGGGACGTCACATTGTCCTTCGGAGCCGACGGGGTGTCGTATGACGTCCTTGGTCGGATTGTGGCGCACGACAGCCCCCGGTGGCGGGGGTTTGAACTGGTGGGGGCGAACACTGCGGCGACTTCCGGGTCGATTACGGCGGTCTCGCGCATCCCGAACAGCATGGAGGTGTGGTTCGCCGGCGGGAACGGGTCGGTGCAGGACAAGTTCTGGTACGAGGGCGGCAACTGGCAAGGCTTCGAACTCGCGGGCGCCAACCATGCGGCCGCTACCGGGTCGATCTCGGCGGTCTCGCGCATCCCGAACAGCATGGAGGTGTTCTGGGTCGGCGCCAACGGATCGGTCCAAGGCGCTTATTGGTACGAGGGTGGCAATTGGGGCCGCTACGAGTTGGCCCCGGCCGGTAGCGCCTCTACCTCTGGATCGATCACCGCCATCTCCCGCATCCCCAACAGCATGGAAGTCTTCTTCGTCGGCGCCAACGGATCCATCCAAGACAAATTCTGGTACGAAGGAGCCAACTGGCAAGGCTTCGAACTAGCCCCAGCCGGCACCGCCTCCACCACCGGATCAATCACCGCCATCTCCCGCATCCCCAACAGCATGGAAGTCTTCTTCGTCGGCGCCAACGGATCGGTACAGGACAAGTTCATATACCTCCCCTGACCTCGATGAGAGGTGCCGTGCTGAGTTCGGCGCTAACGCACGCGTGCTCAGCTGGTGATCCGCCAGACGTGGAAGCTGACGCTGCGGGCGTAGAACTTGTCTCCCGGTACGACGGCACGGAACCAGCGCCGCCCGGAGTAGCCGGAGGTGTTGATGGTGAACCGCCACCGGGACCGATCGTTCGTCTGCGTGCGCTGCACTGTGTTCCAGCGGCAACTCGTGCAGGCCTTCCGTTGCAGCAGCACCCGCCGCTCGGCGTAGCTGGGCTCCACCGAGCCGCGGTATCGGAAACGCTCAGGCGCCACCTGACTCATCGAGTCCGGAACCCGGCGCACAACCCGCGTCGTGCGCATACCCCGCGTGGCCTCGTAGAGAAGGGTGCCGTCGTAGACCACCCGGTAGCTGATGGTGACCCTTGGCCGGAGACAGTCGAACACGAACACCCCGGTGTCCGAGTCGGTCGTGGTCGAGCGCCGCTTGACCCACTCAGAGGAGCCGGCGCGACGGGTGTACAGGTCGACACTGGCATCGGGGATCGCGCCGTCGTCGGTGACTACTTGACCGCGCAGCTCGGAATATCGCCCGTAGAGGACCCGCTTGTGCCACCGGGTCCAATGAATACGCGTGTCCGTGGCGATCGGGCTCACCGAACTCACCAGGGTGTTGACCGGCTCCAGCATGTCCGGCTGATTCGGCGCGGGAGCGCATGCGCTCGCGGCCGCCTGCGACGCCGGACCCGCCAGCAGCAGACCGGCGAGCATACTGCCCATCACGACGACGTGACGGCACATGAGCGAACCCCCTCGATCAGAAGTTCCGGCACCCGATCGGCCCTTGGCGACACAGCTTACGGCTACGCGGAGGTGTGCCGCTGCGTCAGGAGCGTCCGGTACCAGCCGCGGGTGTCCCTCGACACGAGATCTCTGTCTGGCGGTGTCAGAGTGTGACGACGACCTTGCCCGCAGCGTGACCCTGTTCCTGGTAGGCGATGGCGGCCGGGATGTCGTTGAACGGTAAGACTCGGTCGATGACCGGGGTGACCTTCCCGTCCTCGATCAGTTCGGTGAGGGTCATCAGGTTTTGTTTGTTGGTAGTGCATCGGACCACGTCGGCCATGGTGATGCGCTGGGGCACGAACGGCGACATGGCGAGTGCGGCGATGGCCTGGCCTGCTGGTTGTAACCACTTTCCGGCCGGCCCACCGATGGCGACGTAGGTTCCGTTACGAGTCAGCACCCTCCCGGCAGGCCCGTCCCGGGCGACTCCCCGCGGCGTCGAGGAGAACGTCATACCTCTGCCCGGTGCGGGTGAAGTCTTGCGTGGTGTAGTCGATGACCTCGTCCGCGCCTATCGACCGGACGAGATCCGCATTCGGTGCGCTGCAGACTCCGGTGACCTCGGCGCCGAGGGCTCGGGCGATCTGTACGGCGAAAGTACCCACACCTCCCGAAGCTCCGTTGACGAGGACCTTCTGTCCCGGCTGGGCTCGTCCAACATCGCGCAGGCCCAGTAGGGCGGTGTTGGCCGCCATCGGCACGGCCGCGGCTTCCTCGTACGACAGGTTCGCCGGCTTCGGCGCCAACTCGGCCTCCCGGACGCATACGTACTCGGCGAACCCGCCTCCCCGGGCGAGCATGGCGAAGACCTCGTCGCCGGGGTGGAACTCGGTCACGGCGCTGCCGACCGCCTCGACCTCGCCGGCCATGTCGGCGCCCAGGATGCTGAGCTTGGATTTGCGCAGCCCGAGGGTGCCCGGCATCAGGCGCGCGATGTACGGCTCGCCTCTCATGTGGTGCCAGTCATACGGCTGGACGGAGGTGGCGCGCACCCGCACCAACACCTCATCGGCACCCGGGACGGGCTGGTCGATGTCGTCGAGCTGTAGCACCTCGGCCGACCCGTACTGATCTAACACGAACGCCTTCATGTCCCCCACTCCTCGCTGCTCTGGACGGCACGCACGATTCGTACACTGTAAGTCGTACAACGTAAGGTAGCCGTACAATGTAAGGCTGTCAATGGTCACGCCCGCGGAACTGCGGGTGCTGGCGATGGCCCAGGGCCGGTGCGCCGGAAGCGTCAGGCCCCCTCGCGGAGCCGGTCCAAGCCGTCGAGGATGACATCGAGGCCGAACTCGAACTCGCTCTGGTAGTCGCAGAAACCCAGCGTGGAGTCGGGGTCGTCGTGGCCGACCTCGGCCAGCATTCCGGCCAGGTGGGGGAGCTGATCGGCGATGTCCTCGGGCATGTCTGCGGCCTCGGCGTCGCTTGGTTCGCCGCCGGGGTCGAACAGCTCCTGGGTGAAGCCCAGGACCCGGCTGCCCAGGGCGTGAAGCGCGTGGTGGGCCAGGTCGTAGGAGAAGCCGGCGTCTCGCATCAGCCCGACAACCGCATCGTAGTAGCGCAACACCACCGGGCTCGCCGTGGTGCGTGTCTCGAACACCCAGGGCGCCCACGGGTGGCGGAGAAGAACTTCACGGGCGGCCAGGATCCGCGCTCGCATGGCCTTCGTCCACTCGCCGCCCGCAGGGGCCGCGTCGATCCCGGCGACGACCTCGTTGATCTCCTGGGCGACGACGTCCACCATGCCGTCGAGAACCTCGTCCTTGTTGGCCACGTGGTAGTACAGCGACATCGCCTCCGCCCCAAGCACCTCCGCGAGACGGCGCATCGTGAGCGACTCGATGCCGCCCTTGTCGGCGATGTCGACCGCGGCTCGTAGCACCCGGTCCCGGCTCAACGGAATCCGAGGTGCGGCTGTCGACTCGGCACGGCCCACCACTCTGGTGATCTTACAACGTAAGACTGGGGTCCGATCGATTGCTGCGTTTCTTCGCTGGCACCTGTCAATCTGGGCCGTACCCGTTCGTAGTTGGGGTGAGAGGCGGGAGCTGCCCGCGCAGCCGGAGGAGGATCAGCCATGGCGAAGTACCTGTTGTCCGTCCACAGCGCCGAGGGCGAGGTCGGCGAGTCGATGACCGAGGAGGAGATGCAGCAGTCGTGGAAGCAGATCCAGGTCCTCAACGAGGAGCTGAAGTCGGCCGGTGCCTGGGTCTTCGGTGGCGCTCTACACGAGCCCGACACCGCGACAGTCGTGCGCGTGTCCGAGGGCGAGATGCTGACCACCGATGGTCCCTTCGTGGAGTCGCGGGAGCACCTTGGCGGCTTCTACATCATCGAGGCCGAGGACCTCGACGCTGCGCTCGCCTGGGCGTCGAAGACGACCGCCGCCGTCAGGAAGCCGATCGAGGTGCGCCCGTTCCGGGACGCCGATGCCTGACACGGTGCGCGACGGCACCCCACGCGGGCTGGACGAGGCCGAGGTCGGCCGGATCTTCCGCGAGGAGTCCGGCCGATCGGTGGCCACCCTGATCCGCGTCTGTGGTGACATCGACGTCGCCGAGGATGCGGTTCAGGAGGCGTTTGCCGTGGCCCTGCGCAAATGGCCTGCGGACGGCCTGCCGCCGAATCCGGGCGGCTGGATCACCACAACGGCCCGCAACCGTGCCATCGATCGGCTGCGGCGCGCGTCGCGGGAACGGGAACTGCTTCGTGAGGTCGCGGCGCTCTCGCCTGGCAATGCCGATCCCGGGATGTCCGAGGAGGTAGCGCTGGTGCAGGACGATCGCCTTCGGCTCATCTTTACCTGCTGCCACCCGGCACTTTCCATCGACGCACAGGTTGCGCTTACCCTCCGACTGCTCGGCGGCCTGTCGACCAAGGAGGTGGCGAGGTCCTTCCTGGTGGCAGAACCGACAATGGCCCGCCGTCTCGTGCGGGCCAAGCGCAAGATCAAGGCGGCGCGGGTTCCCTACCGGGTGCCGGATGAGCACGAGCTGCCCGGCCGCCTCGGCCCGGTGCTGGCCGTGGTCTACCTCGTCTACACCACCGGGCTGGACGGTGGGGCCGATCCGGGCCTGTGCCCCGAGGCGATCCGGCTGGCCCGGATCCTGGCGACGCTCCTGCCGGATGAGCCGGAGGTGGCCGGCCTGTTGGCGCTGCTGCTGCTCACCGAGTCCCGAGGCGCTACCCGAACCGCACCGGATGGCTCCCTCGTCCTTCTCGCCGACCAGGACCGCAATCGATGGGACCGGGCGCTGATCGACGAGGGCCGGACCATCGTTCGCCGCTGCCTGCGCCGCAACCGATCGGGTCCTTACCAGCTGCAGGCCGCCATCAACGCCGTCCATGTGGAGGCGGCGACCTTCGAGGAGACGGACTGGCCGCAGATCATCGCGCTCTACGACCAGCTGCTCGCGATCGCCCCAACACCTGTCGTGGCCCTCAACCGCGCGGTCGCCATCGGCGAGGTCGACGGGCCCGCTGCCGCCCTGGTTCTGGTGGACGAGCTGGAGCTGGATGGCTATCACCCGTTCCACGCCACCAGGGCCGACCTGCTCCGGCGGCTCGGCCGTGACGATGAAGCGGCAGCCGCCTACGAGCGAGCGGCCGCCCTCGCGACCAGTGCCGCCGAGCGGGACTTCCTCCGGCTCGGCGGTCGAGCTTCGCGCTGAGCCGTCGCCGCCGGTCGCTGCTCGCTAACGGCGTGCGCGGTAGTCACGAACTTCGCTGCCCGGAGCCCCTGTGATGGGCGCTGTCAAGGTCCACGTGAGGTGTCGATGCGTCAGCTCACGTGTCGGCTGCCAGAGGCCCACCCGCCGGTGTTAGAGCTTGGTCAGCTTTGGAAAGGGGGTTGTGATCCGCATCTGTCCGGCGGAAAAGTCGACGACCACCGCGTCCTCGTTCTCGACCGCGATGACACGGCCGAGGCCGTACGTGTCGTGGGTTACCCGGTCGCGTACGTCGAACTTCTCTACGGGCGGAGCATCGGGCTGGACGTTGAAGGGACTAGCGGGCAGGTGGCGCCGACGTGCGGCTGAGCGTGTCTTCATCACCACCAGTATGCGCCTCTGGTCTCCCAAAAGCACTCTCCACCGGCACGTCGGGTAGAGTTGTCCGTACGGCCCGCTCAGTTCTGCCTCGGGCCGCCTGTATGTCCACGACCACGCGCCGCGACCGTTTCGGGCCCGCGCCGGGCAGGACAACCTTCCCATGTTCGGAGAGAAGCTCATGGCGGCACGCCGCCCTCGCACCATGCCCTCGTCCACGACGTCGTCCGCTCAGGTGGGCGACCCAGACTTGGTCGGCTCGCTTGCCGACACCACATTCACCGACCTCGGCGTACCTGACCGCCTCGCCGCGGCGCTTGCGACCGTGGGCATCACCACACCCTTTCCCATCCAAGCGGCGACCCTTCCGGACTCGCTGGCCGGGCGCGACCTGCTCGGTCGTGGTCGGACCGGCTCCGGTAAGACCTACGCGTTCCTGCTGCCCGTACTGGCCCGCCTCGTGGCCGATCGCACATCGCGGAAGCCCGGTCGACCGCGGGCGCTGATCCTCGCACCAACCCGCGAACTGGCGAGTCAGATCGATGCGACTCTTGCTCCACTCGCCCGCGCCTTGTCGCTGCGCACCCTGACCGTCTTCGGGGGTGTCGGATACCAGCCGCAGATCTCCCGACTCCGGGCCGGCGTCGACATCGTGGTGGCCTGTCCGGGACGGCTCACGGACCACATCTGCAGCGGCCACGTGCGGTTAGACGCGGTCGAGATCACGGTGCTCGACGAAGCCGACCACATGGCCGACCTCGGTTTCCTGCCGGCCGTGCGACGGCTGCTCGACCAGACACCACGAGACGGCCAGCGACTGCTCTTCTCGGCCACACTCGACGCGGGAGTCAACGGACTGGTGCAGCGGTATCTGACCGACCCCGCGACGCACCATGTGGACTCGGCTCAGTCCCCTGTCCAGACGATGACGCACCACGTACTGCACGTACGGCACGACGGCCGCCTACCCGTGCTGGTGGACCTCGCCGCCGCCCCCGGGCGGACGCTGGTGTTCACCCGAACCAAGCGCGGTGCCAAGACGCTGGCGCGTCAGCTCGTCGCCTCCGGCGTCCCAGCGGTCGAACTGCACGGCGACCTGTCCCAGAGCGCACGCACGAAGAACTTACGCGCCTTCTCCCAAGGCAGTGCGAACACACTGGTCGCCACCGATATCGCGGCACGGGGCCTTCATGTCGACGACATCGCGCAGGTGATCCACGCCGACCCACCGGCCGGGCACAAGGCCTACCTGCACCGTTCCGGACGTACCGCTCGGGCGGGCGCGGACGGCACGGTGATCACCTTGATGACCGACGACCAGGTCGCCGACGTACGCGCCCTGACCCGTCGGGCCGGCATCACACCCCGGACCAGCAAAATGCGGCCCGGTGACGCCTCGCTGGCCGAGCTGGTGCCCGGTGAGCGTTCGTTCGTCGCGCCGCCCGCCGAGTCGGTGCACGCACCTAAGAAATCGCGACACCGCAGAGCAAAGGCACCGACGCGTACCGGCCCGGCCCGGGCCAGGGCTGGCTCCTCTACGGGGCGGGCGCCGGGCGCTGCGGCGTTCTCCGCCGGCAGGAGGCGTGCCGCCCGTCGGAAGTGAGCGGACGCTAGCGATCCTTGGTCGCTAGGTCGGGCCTGACCGGTGGCGTCGCGTGCCCGTGCGGGAGCTGATGGGTATGCAGAGCGGTGCGCCGGTGGTCGGGTCCTGGATGATGCGCACGTCGAGATCGAAGATGTCGCGTACCGCCTGTTCGGTGATGACCTGGTTCGGCGGGCCCTCGGCGGCGACCCGTCCGCGGTGGAGGGCGAGGATCCGGTGGGCGTAGCGGGCGGCCTGGTTGAGATCGTGCAGGGCCATCACGATGGTGCGTCCGTCGCGTTCGTTGAGTTCGTGGAGCAGATCGAGGATGTCGATCTGGTGGGCGATGTCGAGGAACGTGGTGGGTTCGTCGAGCAGCATGACCTCGGCCTCCTGGGCAAGGGTCATGGCGATCCAGGCACGCTGGCGTTGGCCGCCGGACAATTCGTCGAGTGGCCGGTCGGCGAGCTCGGTGGTTCCGGTTGCCGCCATCGCGTCCGCGACGGCCTGCTCGTCGTGGTGCGACCACTGGCGAGCCAGTCCCTGGTGCGGGTAGCGCCCGTTGGCGGCGAGTTGACGTACGGTCACACCCTCCGGCAGGTCGGGACCTTGGGGGAGGACGGACATGGTGCGGGCGATGTGCTTGGTGTTCATCTGCGCGAGCGCTCGGCCGTCGAGGTACACCGCGCCGCGGGTGGGCCTGAGGAGGCGGGCCAGCCCGCGCAGCAGGGTGGATTTGCCGGAGGCGTTGGCGCCGACGAGCACGGTGATCTGTGCTTCCGGGATCTGGACGGTGAGGTCGGTGATCACCGGGTCGCGGTCGTAGGTGAGGTCAAGGTCGCGTGTATGAAGTCGCATGGCGGCTCAGGGTCCAGGGGTGTGGGACGTGATACGGAACAGCAGGACGAGAAAGAACGGTGCGCCCACGATCGCGGTCATCACTCCAACCGGGATCTCGACCGGCGCAAAGAGGGTACGGGCGAGGGCGTCGGCCAGAATCACGATGGTGCCGCCGGCCATGGCCGCAACGGGCAGTACCGCGGCGTGGGCGGCGCCGACGAGTCGGCGGGCGATGTGGGGGGCCATGAGCCCGACGAAGCCGACGGGGCCGGCGATGGCCACCGCGGCGCCGGCGAGCCCTGCGGCGATGGCCATCAGGGCGAACCGTTCCCGTTCGACGTGGGCGCCCAGGCCTCGCGCGGGATGGTCACCGAGTCGAAGGACGTCGAGGTGGCGTGCCCAGCCCACGGCGAGCGGCAGGAGCACGAGGATCCAGGGAGCGAGCGCGGTGAGTTCCGGCCAGCCCTTGCCGTAGACGCTGCCCGCCATGAAGATCACTAGCTGGCTGGCGTGGATGACCTCGTCGATGGTGCTCACCACCGCCATGACCAATGCGTGGCCGATCATCGTCATGGCGATACCGACCAGGATGAGCCGAACAGGGGAGGTGCCGCCGCGCCAGGCGAGCCGGTAGACCAGCGCGGTCGCGACCAAGGCGCCGGCCATGGCGGCCACCGGGAGCAGCGCCAGCGGGGTGTCGGGCAGGATCACGATCACGACGACGGCGGCGAGGTTGGCGCCTGCGGCCACTCCGATGATCTCGGGTGCGGCGAGCCCGTTGCGGGTGAGTCCTTGGAAGACGACTCCGGCCGCGCCCAGCGCTGCGCCCACGGCGAAGGCGACGATCGCGCGGGGCAGCCGCAGCTCCATGACGATGAACGCGTGCTGCGGCTCACCACGCCCGACCACAGTACGTACGACCTCCGCCGGGGAGATCGGGAACTCCCCGACGGCAACACTCACGACCAGCGCCACCGTCGCGACCAACCCGAAGGCGAGCAACACCCAGAGCGTGTGCAGCTCGATCCGGAAGGAGATCTCCGGGCGGGCCAGTCGTACGGCTCGCCAGCGGCGCGCGCCCGGCGGACGCCGTAGGTCCTCGGTGATCTCGCGGGTCACAGCGGGATCACTCCTCGGCGGGCGACGTGGATGAGGTACGGGGCGCCGACCAACGCGGTCATCACACCGACCGGCACCTCCTCGGGCCGGATGACGAACCGGGCGGCGACGTCGGCCACGACCACGAGCAGGGCGCCCAGCAGCGCCGCGGCGGGGATGACCCGGCGGTAGTCCCGGCCGAGCAGGTACCGCGCCAGGTGCGGTACGGCCAATCCGACGAGCACCACCGGACCGGCCACCGCGGTCGCGGTGCCGGCAAGCAGGACGACCGCCGCGGCCGCACCGCTTTTGACCAGGCCGGTGCGTTGGCCGAGCCCGCGCGCAACGTCCTCACCCAGGCTGAACGTGGTCAGCGGCCGGGCGAGAAGAAGCGCGAGCACTAGCCCGGCGAGCTGGTAGGGCACGACTTGGACCAAAACGCTCTCGTCGGCGCCGACGATCGATCCTGCGAGCCACCGCCGCGCTCCCTCCAGACTCTCCCGGTCGAGTACGAGCAGCCCCTGCACCATGGCCGCGAGCAGCGCGCTAACCGCGGCGCCGGCAACCACCAGCCTGGCCGGGGTCAACCCCTGCCGCCCGAGCCCGCCGAGGGTCACGACCATCGCCCCGGCAACAGCGGCTCCGCCCAGTGCGAACCACACCAGTCCGGTCATGGAGCCGACGCCCAACAACACCTGGGCGCCCACCGCGGCCAAAGCCGCGCCCCACGAGATTCCCAGGATCCCGGGCTCGGCCAGCGGGTTGCGGCTCACCGCCTGCAGGATCGCCCCGGCGATTCCAAGGGTCGCGCCCACGGCAACGGCGGCCAGCGTTCGCGGAACCCGGACGGTCATCACGATGACGTGCTGATCCGACCCGTCGAAACCGGTGAACGCGGTCACGATCGCGCCGGGCGATACCAGCCGGGTGCCCAGCGAAATGCTTGCCACAACCGCCACCACCAGGGCGAGCACCCCCAGCGCTGCGAACACGGGGACCGGTAACGGGCGGGAAAGCCGCATCGGGCCGCGGAACCGCAGCGGACCAGAACGTTGCACCGGGCCGGGCTCACTGGTGCGGGGGCGCTCGGAGGGCCTCAACTCACCGTTCCGCCGGATCGTTCGGCAGCCTGTTGTTCTCCACAAGGATCGTGTGAAGGTCATCGACCAGCTGGCGGGCGGCGAGGTTGCCGATCCCGAGGAACCACAGGTCATCCG
>WHTJ01000008.1 GCA_009377795.1 Propionibacteriales bacterium
TGGTGAGGACAGCTCGATGATCACGACCGCCCGGCCGCTCGCGTCGAGACATGGCCAGATGTGCACGTCGCCGTCGCCCGCGGGCGCGAAGACCCCTTCGGTCAGCAGGTCACGCGCGAACACCCACCGAACCGAGGATCCCTTGGTACGAAACAGCGCGGTCACGGCCAGTGGATCCGTGGCGTTGTAGCTCAGCTCCGCCTGGACCGTGGTGGACGCGCCGCTGGCGTCGATGAGATCCAGCGTCAACTCCCGGGTGATACCAGACGGTTCCATCCGAAGCCCCTTCCATTGCTTGACACCGATGGGACGGGGCATGTATTTGCCTATGACGCGGTTACGCGCGAAGCCGTGAACTTCTGGCTGTGGTCTCGCTCACAGCGGCATCGTCCCGGTCCGCCCGCCGTACGGTGGCCGGCACGCCCGGCAGGGGGTGGCAGGGGGATTCCGGGCGACGGCGTCGGATGCGCTAGGGTTTCTCTCCGCATCGGCGGATCCATGTCGGCGGTCACAGACACGCGCCGGCCCGGGCGGTTGGCTCAGCGGTAGAGCGCCTCGTTCACACCGAGGAGGTCACTGGTTCGAACCCAGTACCGCCCACGTCGCGCACTCAGGTCACTAGGGACGTGGCCGCTCTGTCAGGACGGGCGAAGGCGAGGCGGGCTCTCAAAGGGAAGCGCCGCTTGCTCCTGCTCGGCCAGGAGGTTGCCGAGCAAGTCGCGGCTGGCGGTCGAGACAAGCGGCTCGACGCCCAGCTCTCGCAACATGTCTACGCTTGCCGCCATCTCGTCGTACCGGCGGCGGGCGTGTTTGTTAGTGCCGGTGACCAACCGTTCGACCGTCTCCGGTCCTGCCTCCGCGAGTTCGGCCGCGATGTTCTTCCGTAGCCATTCCTCGCAGCCGGCTCGGCGAGCGGCCGCAAGCGCCTCCACCACAGCGGCACCTATTCCCTTGAAGAAAACGCTGCGCAGCAGCTTGCGTTCGGCCGCTGCTCCGGCCGGCCCTTCCTGGACGGAGATCGGAGTGTCGAGGTCACCGAGCAGCGAGGCGACGTCTTCTGCAGCCTCGCCACTTGCCAGCATGGGGACGCGGAGCCCCTTGCCTGGTACCGGCGCCATGATCGCTACGTCCGCGAAGCGCACGCCTGCCTCGGCGGCCACCTCGGCCAGCCGGCGCTTGAGGTCGGGCGACGCGGTGTTGAGGTCGGCCCAGATGGTGTCTGATCCGAGGCTCGGCAGGGCGGCGACCAGGGCTGCCATCGCGCTCGAGGTGCTGTTGACGCTCAAGACCGCGTCGACGCCGCGTACAGCGTCGGCCTCGTCGGCGCACACTTCCACGGCGTCCGGCGGAGTGACTTCGGGGTCGTACACCCGGACGGGCACCCCGGCGGCGACAAGGTCGCGGCCGAAGTGCGAGCCGGCCTCCCCATATCCGAGGAGGGCAATGCTGGGCAGGTGGTCCATCGGCGCCTTCCCGAAGGCAGTCGGTGACGTCAGGGCAACGCTGCTAACCTAGCAACCAATCTTGTCAACAATTCTTGCTACGGGGAGGCCGCATGTCGAGTCATGTCTCCGCCGCGCCTCGTGGGACGGCCGAGGTCACCTCCGCGATCCGGGAAGCCATTTTCAGCGGCGTGTTCGTCGCGGGCCAACGCTTGGTTGAGGCTGACCTCTGTGAGCAGTTCAACGCCAGCCGGGGCGCCGTTCGTTCCGCGTTGCTCGAGTTGGCGGGGGACGGCCTGGTGGAGCGCATCGCCCACCGTGGCGCCCGCGTGCGGTCGGTGACCCTCGACGAGGCCATAGAGATCTACGAGGTTCGGATGGTGCTGGAGGCGCTGTGCGCGGCGAAGGCGGCCGAACGTATCGACGCCTCCGGGGAACTCGAGCTCCGCGAGATCGGCGAGCGCATGAGTGTGGCCGTCGACGTGGGCGACGTCATGGGGTACCGCGAGCTCAACCAACGGCTCCACGCGCTGGTCCGGGAGCTGAGCGGGCAGGGGACGGCCTCAAGCGTGCTTGAGAGGCTCCGCGCCCAGAGCGTGCGACAGCAGTTCCAGTTGGCGACCATGCCGGGGCGCCCGCAGGTGTCGTTGCCCGAGCATCTGGCCATCATCGACGCAATCTGTGCCCGAGACCCCGAGGCGGCCGACCAGGCGATGCGGGTGCACCTGTCCAGCGTCATGGACGCGATGCGGGAGCTTGGCCGGCCCTCCTGAACGCCGCGATTTCGGCGCGCCCCTTGACAGGCACCACGATTGCTAACAATCTGATGCACTAAGTCATCGACAGAGGGGTTGGCTCGTGGCCGAACACCCGCTCCCGAGCAAGCATGCACAGGAGCTCGTCACAGGTGCCTACGACGTCCACACCCACGTCGGACCGGACGTGATGCGGCGGCGCATCGACGACTTCGACCTCGCGCAGCGGTTCGCCGGGGCCGGGCTCGCCGGATTCGTGCTCAAGAGTCACTACGTCCCCACCGCCGAACGAGCGGCGGTCGTCAACCGCCGCGAGCTGGCTGACGCGATCGGGGCCATCACATTGAACGCCTCGGTAGGCGGGCTCAACCCGATCGCGGTGGAGCTCGCGGCGCGGGGCGGCGCCCGGTTCGTGTGGATGCCGACTGTGGACAGCTCCAACCAGCGCGCCTGCCTCGCCCGTGACCCCGAGGGCGCCAAGCCGCCGATGTGGGCGCAACTGCAAGACGAACTGCGCGAGCAGGGCATGGCCCCCGACCCGGTGGAGGTGGTCGATGCCGATGGGACGGTCTTGGAGCGGACACGACAGATCCTGCGCCTCATCGCCAAGCACGACATGGTGCTGGCCACCGGACACCTGCACGGTGACGAGATCGCGGCCGTCGTCGCCGCTGCCACCGAGGAAGGCGTTAGCCGGATGGTGGTGACCCACCCCGAGTTCACCTCCCAGCGCATTGGGATCGAGCGGCAGCGGGAGCTCGCTCGCCACGGCGCCCTGCTGGAGCGCTGCCTAACGACCCCACTGACGGGCAAGGTCGAGTGGGACGTCTGGTTCCACAACATCCGCGAGGCAGGCCCGGAGAACTCGATCGTGTCCAGCGACCTTGGGCAGCCGTTCAACCCTCCGGTCGAGCACGGTCTCGCGTTAGTCGCGGACCGGCTCTTGGAGGCCGGCTTCACCGACGACGAGATCAGAACGATGACCGTTCACAACAGCCGTGCCCTGATCGGAACCAAGCCGCTCGACGACTGAGACACCCAAGGGAAGGCAGGCAAGTCGTGAGCAATCCACGTCGCATGCTGGTCGTTGGGGCGCACAGCGCCGACTTCGTCTGGCGCGCGGCCGGAGCCGTCGCCAAGCACACCGGCGCCGAAGGGGAGGCGGTCGTCGTCGCATTGTCGTACGGCGAGCGCGGAGAGTCCGGTGCACTGTGGCAGGAGGAGGGACAGACCGAGGATAACGTCAAGCGCATCAGACACGAGGAGGCAGCCAAGGCGGCCTCGATCCTCGGGGCCGATTTCGAGGCGCTCGACCTCGGTGACTACCCGCTGCGCGTGGACGACGAGGCGATCGACCGCCTCGTGGGCATAATGCGGAAGTTCGCGCCGAATATCATCCTCACACACCCCGAGCGTGACCCGTTCAACCCCGACCACCCGGTGGCGCACCAGGCGGTGGCGCGGGCACGATTGCTCACCTCGGGCGCCGGCGTCGCGAGCGCGTTCGAGACAGTGCCGCCGGCGGAGTTGCTCGCATTTGAGCCCCACCAGCCGGAGCTATGCGATTTCACGCCGTCGGTGTTCGTCGACATCACCGATGTGTTCGACCGCAAGGTGGAGGCCATGCGCACGATGGCAGCGCAAAAGTACCTGCAGGAGTACTACGCCGAGCGCGCCGGACACCGCGGTAACCACGCGCGCAAGGTCACCGGTGACGCAGACATCCGCCAGGCCGAGGCATTCCAGCGCCTGCTTCCGCACGTGGTGGGGACGCTGTGAACCGCCAGGTCGCCGAGCTCGGGCGTGCTGGCGTCGCCACGGTCTACGAGGCCTACGGCCGACGGGGTCTCATCGCGCAGGAGTGGGACGTCGTGACAACCGGCCGCCGAGTGGCAGGCCCCGCCTGCACCGTGCGCTGCGGCGACGGCGACAACCGCGCCGTCCACGAGGCAATGAGCCTGGTCCGCCCCGGCGAGCTGCTCGTGATCACCATGGATACCCCGCAGCCGGTCGGCGTTGTGGGCGACCTCCTCGTCACCCAGGCCGCGGCGCAGGGAGCGGTCGGAATCCTCGTCAACGCCGCGGTCCGCGATAGTGCCGACCTCGCCGGCTCTCAGCTTGCGGTCCTCACTCGCTGGCGAAGCGTCCGCGGTGCGACCCGCACAGCCCGCGGCGAGATCAACGTCCCCGTAAGTCTGGGCGGCACCACCATCCAACCCGGCGACGTGGTCGTCCTCGACGACGACGGAGCGGCCGTGGTGTCTGCGGTAGACGTCGACGACACCGTCGCAGCGGTCCGCAAGCGGATCGCCAGGGAGGCGGAGTTGCGGGCCCGGTGGGAAAGCGGAGAGCTCAGCTATGACGTCTACGGACTGCGGCAGCAGGACGCGGAGGAAAGCGTGACGACATGACCGCAACCACCAGCTCTGCGAATGCGGCTGAGGAGACCGCCATGCAGTCATCGATCCTGGAGGCCACAGACGTCGAGAAGTCGTTCGTCAAGGGCGACAAGAGGATCGTGGCGCTACGCGGCTTCAACCTTGCGGTCGCCGAAGGCAGCTTCGTCACCGTGGTCGGTCGCAGCGGTTGTGGCAAGTCGACGATGCTCAACATGATGGCCGGCCTGACGAAGCCGACCGCGGGGCAGATCACCCTTCGCGGCGAGCCGGTGCAGGGTCCCCGGGCCGAGGTCGGCTACCTCACGCAGGACGACACCCTGCTGCCGTGGAGAGAGGTGCGTCGCAACGTCGAGATGCCGATGGAGTTGCAGGGCGTCGGCAAGCGGAGGCGTCGGGAGACCGCCCAGGAGCTGATCGAGCTGGTCGGGCTGCAGGGATTCGAGAAGCACTACCCCCGCGAGCTGTCCGGTGGCATGCGGCGCCGCGCCAGCCTGGCGCGACTCCTCGCCGGGGACCCACAGACCCTGCTGCTCGACGAGCCATTTGGCGCACTCGACGCCCAGTTGCGCACCGACCTGCAGGTGGAGCTGCTGCGGCTGTGGCGGGGATCCGGGCGCACCGTCGTATTCGTGACCCACGACCTGGAGGAGGCTCTGCTGCTCGGCGACCGGGTCGTGGTCCTCGGGCCGGTGGGCCGGCTCCTGCTCGACGAACCGGTCGAGATCGCCCGGCCAAGAGATCCCGACGATGTCCGGGTCGATGAGCGCTTCGTCCACCTGCACAAGAAACTCGGCGCCGCCCTGAAGGAGGGAGCGCTATGACCACCCCTGCGGTCGACACCTCCGGCGGCGCCCCGTCCTCGGGTTCCACGCCGCTAGAGGAGCCGGCCAACCTCACCTGGTGGCAGCGTTACGGAGACACCACGATCATCTGGACGGGCAGGCTCACCCTGCTGTTGGCCCTGGTGGTGCTGTGGGAGCTGCTGTCCGGTCCGGTCCTCGACCCGCTCTTCGTCAGCAGGCCCTCCGACGTGGCTGAGCGACTCGTCGGCTGGGTCGGCGACGGCACACTGTGGACCCACACCTGGATCACTGTCCGCGAGATCTTCGGCGGCTACCTGCTTGGCGCCGTCACCGGGATGGTTGCCGGGTTCGCCGTGGCCAGCCAGCGCAACCTGGCGCGGATCATCGACCCCTTCATGATGGCGCTCTACAGCGTGCCCAAGGTGGCTCTGGCGCCGCTGTTCATCGTCTGGTTCGGCATCGGCCTGCAGATGAAGATCCTGCTCGCTGCGGTGATGGTGTTCTTCCTGGTGTTTCTCAACACCGTCGCCGGCGTCCGGCAGGTCGACCGCGGCATCGTCGACGCCGCCCGGCTCATGGGCGCCAGCCGGCGCGAGCTGCTGATCAAGGTGACGCTGCCGGCCTCCTTCACCGGGGTCATCACCGGACTGCGCGTGGCCATCCCCTACGCGCTCATCGGTGCGGTGATCGGAGAGCTGGTCGCCTCCAACCGGGGCCTCGGCTACCTGATCAGCAACTCGGCAGCCACCTTCGACACGGCCGGCGTGTTCGCCGCGCTCGTCGTGCTCAGCGTCATCGCGGCCGTCGTGAACATGCTGGTCGACATGCTGGGCCGCCGCACCGATCGCTGGAAACCGCTGGAACGAGAACCGAGCTGAGAAGACAGAGAGAAGAGGCCGAACCATGACAACCAAGAGCAGGACGCGCTTCGGCGCCGTGGTCGCGACCGCCCTCGCCGCGGTGCTCGCGCTGGCGGGCTGTGCGCAGGACGGGGCGGCCGATAACGGTGGCGACAGTGGCGACCCGATGAGCCTCAATGTCGGGCAGATCAGCGACTCAGTCGCGTTCTTCCCGCTCTACGTCGCGGAGACCGAGGGATACTTCGAGGAGGAGGGCCTCACCCTCGGTGACCGCCCCCGGCTGGGGACGGGCGCCAAGCTCGCCGCTGCTCTGGAGTCCGGCAGCATCGACCTGGCGGCCGGCGTGATGACCGACGCGTTTAACCACGCCGAGCATCGCGGCGGCACCAAGTTGGTGTCGGCGCTGGTGAACGCGTACTACGTCGACATCATCGTCGGCAAGGATGCCGATGTGGCGCCGCGGGACGGCAGCCTGGAGGAGAAGATCAGGTCGCTGGAGGGCAAGCAGATCGGCATCACTGGGCCCGGCAGTGGCACCGAGGCGCTGGTCATCTACCTGCTCAAGCAGGTCGGCCTGGACCCCAGCACGGACGCCGAACTGGTCAACCTCGGCGCCGAGGTGCCGGCCGCCATCGGCGCGCTGAAGTCGGGCCGGGTCGACGCCCTGTCCTTCTTCCAGCCCGTTGGCCAGATTGCAGAGGCCGAGGGCGTGGGCGACATCTACATCTCGCCGGCCCGCGGAGACATACCCGCGATGCGGGGCGAGGTCCACGGCGCGGTCTTCACCAGGCAGAGCGTGATCGACGCGAAGCCGGAGGCGGTGCAGGCCTTCAACCGCGCGATCGTCAAGGCGGAGGAGACCATCAACGGGGACCCAGCGAGGGTGCTCGAACTGTTGCAGGGCTACCAGGAGACAGCCGACCAAGACACGCTCGAGGCACTGGTGCCGGTTCTGCAGGAGGAGATACCGGAGGAGCCGTCGTTCTCAGTGGACAGCTACCAGACGGCGGTGGACTTCCATGTCGAGACGGGGCTGATCTCCACGCCGCCGGAGTTCGAGGAGTTCGTGTACCAGCCGTAACCGCCTGGACAAACCATGCTCGCGCTTCCGTCACCGGAAGCGTAATCATGGACAAAATTCTCGCGCAGCAATGGAAATTGTACGGAACCGTACATAGCGACGCGGCGCGTTCATGGTCATGGCCACACTGCCTGGGCGAGTGCCCAGCCGAGAATCGCCCGATACCTCCGACATGGTCGGAACTGCGCGGCACCTCTACCCGATCGCGCGGAGACAAGGGGACCGCTGACAGTTGATAGTCAACAGTGTTCCCTGCCACACTTCAGACAACGCGAATCGTAGCTAGGCGCTCACCTGTCGTAATGGAGGAGCCGATATGGCTGACACGGAGGCGACGGGGGCAGGCGGAACGGTTCAAAACAACCGGGTACCGACATCGTTTGGCGGAAAGCTCAAGATCGTCGGGCCGGGTCTCATCATCGCGGCTACGGGTGTGGGTGCCGGGGATATGGTCACTTCCCTGGTGGCCGGCGCCCGTTTCGGCACGACGTTCATCTGGGCGATTCTCCTCGGCGCGATCATCAAGTTCTCGCTGGTCGAGGGCATGGGCCGCTACTACATGGCGACGGGCAGAACGATCATCGAGGGCTGGCACTCGATGAGCCGGATCGCCAGCGGATACTTCGTGATCTACCTGTTCATCGTCATGTTCTTCTACGGCGCCGCGATCACCTCGGCCAGCGCCCTCGCGGCGAATGCCATGTTCCCCAGCACCATGCCGGTGTGGGCGTGGGCGGTGATCCATGGCGTGGTCGGCTTCGCGGTGCTGCTAATCGGCCACTACCACATCTTCGAGCGCATCATGGAGGTCTTCGTCGGCCTCATGTTCGTGACGGTCGTGGCCCTCGGGATCTACCTGATACCTGGGCTCACGCAAAACCTCGCGATGGGGTTCGTGCCCACACTTCCCGAAGGGTCGCTGCTGTACGCGCTCGGCGTCATCGGCGGAGTCAGCGGAACGTACTCGCTCGCCTCCTACACCTACTGGGTACGCGAGCGAGGCTGGCGGCAGTCGGGCTGGATTCCGGTCATGCGGGTGGACTCCAGCGTCGGCTACATCCTCACGGTGCTGTTCATGATGTCGATGCTCATCATCGGGGCCAGCTTCCTGTACGGCAGCGGCACGACCATCGATGGCGAGGAGGGCCTCGTCGCGATCTCCGGTCCGCTGGGCGATCAGTTCGGGGGCGTGGTCCCATGGCTGTTCCTCATCGGCTTCTGGTCCGCCACGACCAGCTCGATCCTGGGTGGCTGGAACGCGGCCGCGTACCTCTTCGCCGACTACGTGCGCACCTTCCGGCGGGTGCCCGACGAGCAGGCCGAACGGTACCTCACCGCGCGCAGCCCGTTCTTCCGGGCGTTCCTGGTCTGGTGCGCGTTCCCGCCGATGCTTCTGTTCCTCTTCGGCGAGCCGGTCTTGCTCGTGATCGTCTACGCCGCTCTCGGCGCCCTGCTGCTGCCGTTCATGGCTGGGACGTTGCTGTGGCTGCTCAACTCCAATGGGGTGCCCGGCGCGTACCGCAACAAGATCGCCTCGAACGTGGTCATGGCCATCGGTGTGTTGCTGTTCGTCGGCATCGCGGGCAACGAGATCATCGGCCTGTTCTGACGCTGTTGGCGCTCGGGCTCCGGAGGGCTGCGCAGCGGTCCACTCACATGAACCCGGGGTCAGAGTGGGTTGTCATCCGGCTCGCAGTCCGGCCCGAATCGAACTTATCGAACATTTGTTCGAGAGTGTGGCAGACTGGTGAGATGCGGTTCCAGGTGCGGAAGACGGATCAGGGGTACGGGGTGTGGGACACCGCAGTGAACGAGTTGTGCTCGGGGTGGGACCTGACCGAGGCCGAGGCCAACGAGCAGGCGCACGACCGGGATGTGCTGTATGACCGGTTCAACCCGCGTCGACCCGAGGACGTACGCCACGTGACGCCGCCCAAGCGGGTCGACGTGCACAAGTGGGTCACGGGCGGTGCGCTGGACGTGTGGGTGCGCGAGAACGGCGAGTGGTACGGCCGGGTCCGGGACAAGACGGGTCGCTTGAGCTGGCGGCACGCGCGCGAACTGCGGCCCACGCACCCCGACGAGGAGCCGTCGTTCTGAGGACGCCGCCGATTCGCACCCGGTACGGCCCCTGGCAAAAGGCGCCCCGGCTAGCCTGCTCAAGCAGCCGCCTGGCGAACCGCCGTGCCGGTGGACTTCACTAGAGCCATGGAGCCGCAAGGGAGAGGTCGGTCGTGACAGAAATCCCGATGAGGGAGCCCGGTGTCTTGGGGGACCGCTACGAGCTCCAGGACGTGATCGGCAGAGGCGGTATGGCCGAGGTGTACCGGGCGCGGGATCGGGTGCTGGACCGGGAGGTCGCGGTGAAGCTGATGCGCGATCTGTCCAGCACCGAGACCGACCGGGCAAGGTTCACCGACGAGGCTCGCATGCTGGCTCGGCTGAACCATCACGGGCTGGTGACCGTCCTGGACGCGGCCACCACCCACGACCGGCCGTACCTCGTGATGGAGCTGGTCCGCGGCCCGAGCCTTGCCGAGTGCTGCGACGGGCGCGCCCTGGACCCGGACCGGGTGGCGGCCATCGGGGCGCAGCTTGCGGACACTCTCGGGTACGCCCACTCGTGCGGCATCGTCCACCGGGATCTCAAGCCAGGGAACGTGCTGCTCGGCGATGGTGACCAGGCCCTGCTGACCGACTTCGGTATCGCCCGGCTGATGTCGGAGGCCGCACGGCACACCGCGACAGGTGTCACGATCGGCACCGCGGCATATCTGGCGCCGGAGCAGGTTCGCGGAGAGGACGTGACCCCGGCCGCGGATGTGTACTCGCTCGGGTTGGTGTTACTGGAGGCCTTGACCGGTGAGCGGGCCTACCAGGGGTCGCCGACCGAGGCCGCGGTGGCGCGGCTGACCGCGCCACCGGCCATCCCGGCGAGCGTTCCGGTGGCCTGGCACGGGTTGCTCAGGAGCATGACCGCGTTGGCGCCGGACGACCGGCCCTCGACCGCACAGGTCGCTGCGGAGGTGCGCGACCTGTCCCCGGGAATGGACCCCGCCACGGCGGCCGCGGCCCTACGCACCGAGTCGGGGACCACCCGACCGCTCACCGTGCCCGAGGCCCCGCAGGCCGGCGGCGCACCGGCCGCGTCCCTCGTGCGGCGCTGGCGGTGGCCGGCCGGAGCGGCCGCGGCGATCCTGGTGGCGGTGTTCGTCGCTATCGCGCTGATCGGCGACGGAGGCCAGACCCGGACGGAGATCCCGTCCGACGTACCTCCGAGGCTGGAGCAGCCGCTACGGGACCTGCACGACGCGGTGGAGGGACGAGAATGAACGGCACCGGGAACACCATGACCAGGCGGCTGGGTCGGACGGTGCTCGCCACGGCCCTCGCGCTGGTGCTCGCCGCGGGCTGTGGAGGCGCCCGCGCACCGTCCGAGGCGGTACCCGAGCTCGGCAGCACCCTCGCGGCGGTCGACGACGCCATCGCCGGTCAGCGGTTCGCGGAGGCGCGCCGTCAGATCAACCGGCTGGTGCAGGCCACCATCGACGCCCGCGAAGCCGGGGAGCTGGACTCCGCGGAGGCCGAGCCGATCCTGGCCGCCGCCGAAAGCCTCCGCTCAGCACTGCCGCAGCGCCAGGAGCCGCCGCGCGAGCCCGAGGACGACCCGGAAGGCGACGAGGACGACCTGGAGAAGAAGCGCGAGAAGAAGCGCGAGGAGCTGGAGAAGAAGCGCGAGGAGCTGGAGAAGAAGCGGGAAGAGCTGCGGAAGAAGCGCGCGGAGGAGCAGGAGGAGCAGGAGGAGCAGGAGGAGCAGGAGGACGACGGCGACGAGGGCGAGGGCGGGAACTGACCTGACGACTGAACCGACGAGCGCCGATCACCGGTCGAGTCCGTGATCGACGTGCTCGCCGGGGAGCGCAGGGTTGGCGGGCTCGGTCACCCCGGTTGTGGCAGGGTGGCCGTATGCTCAATCGACGGCCCGCGTGGGCGATGGGCGGCAGGGCCGGCCTCAGGATCCCGCGGCCATGGTGACCGACATCCTGGAGTGGCTGGAAAGCCTGCCACCCGCGGGCGTGATTGCCGCCGCGGGCCTTCTGGTCTTCGGGGAGACGACACTCGGACTCGGGTTCATCACCCCTGGCGAGTCGGCGCTGTTCATCGCCGGGACGACCGCCACCACCATCCCCAGGTTCCTCATCATGTGGGCAGTCACGTCGGCCTGTGCGGTGCTCGGCTACTCGGTGGGCTATGGGATCGGCAAGTACGTCGGGCCGAGGCTTCGGAACACCAGGATCGTGGAGCGGCACGGAGCCGAGGGATGGGACAAGGCGATGGACTTCCTGCGCCGCCGGGGCTCCTTCGCGGTGGTGATCGGGATCTTCTTCCCGGTGATGCGGACCCTCGTACCGGCGGCCGCGGGTGCGTCCGGTCTGCCGTTCCGGAGGTTCCTGCCCGCCGCCGCGCTCGCCGGACCCGTCTGGTGCGCACTGCACATCGGGCTCGGCGCGGCCGCGGGTGAGGCCGCGAGGCGGCTCGAGAACTACGTCAGCACCGGCAGTTGGATCCTTCTCGGACTGGTCGTCGTTGTCGGCGCGGCCGTCCTGATCCGGCGCCGCCGTGCGGGCAGGACCGAGTCCGCGGCACCTGCCGGACAGCAGACCGCCGTCCACGAGGACCGGCCCGAGTCGGAGCGCGGCTCGCTGAGCTGAGGTAATTGATGCGGCGCTCGCGTTCGGCGGTCGATACGATCGGGGCGTTTCGTGATCCGGTCCGCAGGAAGCCGCAGGCCACCCGTCGTACAAAGGAGTGAACGTGTCTGAGCTGCAGGTCACCGTGATCGGTCCCGACGAACGAGTCGGCCGTCAGGTGACGACCGGCACGAAGGCATGGGAGCTGTACGCCGACGACGGTACGGTCATCGCGGCCCGCGTCAACGGCGATCTGCGCGACCTGGCGTACGAACTGGCCGACGGCGACGAGGTCGAAGCGGTGGCCATCGACAGCGAGGACGGCCGGGCGATCCTGCGGCACTCGACGGCCCACGTGATGGCGCAGGCCGTGCAGGAGCTGTTCCCCGACGCCAAGCTGGGCATCGGCCCGCCGATCGACAACGGCTTCTACTACGACTTCGACGTATCCGAGCCGTTCCACCCCGACGACCTCGCCAAGATCGAGACCCGGATGCGCAAGATCATCAAGGAGGGTCAGCGATTCTCCCGCCGGGCGGTCGGTGAGGACGAGGCACGGGTCGAGCTTGCCGGTGAGCCGTACAAGCTGGAGCTGATCGGGCTGAAGGGCTCCGACGCCGCCGACTCGGCCGAGGGCGCCGGGGTCGAGGTGGGAGCGGACGAGCTCACCATCTACGACAACCTCAGGCGCGACGGCTCACTGGCGTGGAAGGACCTCTGCCGCGGCCCGCATCTGCCGACCACGAAGCGCATACCGGCGTTCAAGCTGATGCGCACCGCGGCGGCGTACTGGCGGGGGAGCGAGCAGAACCCGCAACTCCAGCGGATCTACGGCACCGCATGGGAGTCCAAGGAGGCCCTCGAGGACCACCTGCACAAGCTGGAGGAGGCCGCCCGGCGCGACCACCGCCGGCTCGGTCAGGAGCTCGACCTGTTCAGCTTCCCGGACGAGATCGGGCCGGGTCTGGCGGTCTTCCATCCCAAGGGCGGCATCATCCGCAAGACGATGGAGGACTACTCCAGGCGACGGCACGAGGAGTCCGGGTACGAGTTCGTCTACTCGCCGCATGTGACCAAGGCGCAGCTGTTCGAGACCTCCGGGCACCTGGACTGGTACGCCGACGGCATGTACCCGCCGATGGAGCTCGACGAGGGCCAGCGGTACTACCCGAAGCCGATGAACTGCCCGTTCCACATCATGGTGTTCAAGTCGCGCGGGCGGTCGTACCGCGAGCTGCCGTTGCGGTTCTTCGAGTTCGGCACCGTCTACCGGTACGAGAAGTCCGGCGTCGTGCACGGCCTCACCAGGGCCCGTGGGTTCACCCAGGACGACTCGCACATCTTCTGCGCACCCGAGCAGCTGGCCGACGAGCTGGCGTCGCTGCTGGACTTCGTGATCGGCCTGCTGCGCGACTTCGGGCTGACCGAGTTCGAGCCGGAGCTGGCGCTGCGCGACGACACCGACAAGTACGTCGGTGAGGACTGGGAGTGGGAGGCCGCCGAGTCCGCCCTGCGGGCCGCGCTGGAGAAGACCGGGCTGTCGTACGTCGAGGCGCGGGGCGAGGCGGTCTTCTACGCGCCGAAGATCGACATCCACGTCCGGGACTCGATCGGACGCCGCTGGCAGATCTCCACGTTGCAGGTGGACCTGCAAGAGCCGCAGCGGTTCGATATCGAGTATCAGGCATCCGACGGCACACGACAACGGCCGTACATGATCCACCGGGCGCTGTTCGGCTCGATCGAGCGGTTCTTCGGAATCCTTGTCGAGCACTACGCCGGCGCGTTCCCGCCCTGGCTGGCGCCGGTGCAGGCGGTGGCCATCCCGGTAGCGGAGCGACACGAGGACTACCTGTACGACGTGGCGGCGCGGCTGCGGGCGCGTGGTGTGCGCGTCGAGGTGGACACCGGTGACGACCGGATGCAGAAGAAGATTCGCAACGCCCAAACGCAGAAGGTGCCGTTCATGCTGATCGCCGGGGACCACGACGTCGAGGACAAGGCGGTGTCGTTCCGCTACCGGGACGGTACTCAGGACAACGGCGTACCGCTGTCCGACGCGGTCGAGCGGATCGTCGATGCGATCGACCGCCGGGTCCAGGTATGACCGAAGCCGGCGACGACCGGCCCGGGCCCCGGCCTGAGTCCGAGCCCGAGCTGGTGCCGCAGGACGGCGTCGGGGTCGCCGATCGCCTGATCCGGTTGTGGACGCCGCACCGGATGGCCTACATCAAGGAGGAGGCCGAGGCCGGGCGGCGCGACGGCGAGGACTGCCCGTTCTGCCGGATCCCGTCGCTGGACGACGTCACCGGGCTGATCCTGGCCCGTGGGGAGACGACGTACGCCGTGCTCAACCTGCATCCCTACAACCCGGGGCATCTCATGGTGTTGCCGTACCGGCACGTCGGCACTCTGGACGGGCTCACCGACGAGGAGCTGCTCGAGCTGACCACGATGACGCGGGACGCCGTGCGCGCGGTCGAGAAGGCCTCGTCACCGCATGGCTTCAACATCGGGCTCAACCTCGGTGGTGTGGCCGGCGGCTCGTTGTCGGAACACCTGCACCAGCACGTCGTACCGCGATGGGGCGGGGACGCCAACTTCATCACCGTGCTCGCGCGGACCAAGGTGATTCCGCAGCTGCTGTCGGAGACTCGGGCGCTGCTGGCCGAGTCCTGGCCGGACTGACCGTCGACCCGTCGACCCGCCGCCGACCCGTCGAGTACCGCCAGCTAGCCGAAGGCGCGCACGAGCGCGTGGGCGAGCCGCTTCTCCCCGGCGGTCGTGGACACGTCGGACGAGGCGAACCCCTGCCTGGGCAGGGTGTCGATCTCCAGCAGGGCGTCCTCGAGGAAGATCAGCAGATCCCCGGCGCTCGTCGTCTGTGACCATGCCTCGGCACCGATGCCGTCGACCCGGGTGTAGACCCGCGGGCTGAGGTTCGCCCGGTAGTTGGTCTGTTGCACGGGGTCCGTGCGCACCGTGACGACCGCGTTGCCGGGTAGGCCGGTCCATGAGCACATGGTCGCGCCGTCGGGCCCCGGTGATGCGCGACGCAGCCGTACCTCGTTGTCCATGGCCGCGGCCACTGCCTTCTCGTCGACGTCCCCGCATGGTCCGAGCTGCCTGCCGTTCACGAGCTCGGGATTGCGGGGGAGGTTGCGTACGGCGGCCCGCCCTATCCGGGCGAGCGCGTCGGGGGGCAGCCGGTCGCCGGGGTTGTCGTTCGCCTCGATGCTCAGGACCACGCCGTTGTCGAACACGTGCATGGTGCGCGACGTGACGCCCTCGCGGGTGTACGCCGCCGTGCCCACACCCGCTGCCGGTCTCGGGTCGCCGCCGGCCAGCTCGCCGAACGCCTTCTCGAACGTCTCCTCGGCCACCGGGCCCGGCGTCACCTGGACCTCCACCAGCGCGACCCCGAACTCGTTGCCCCACAGGCAGCTCTCGGTGGGCAGAGTCGGGGCGCCCAGCTCCCGCCCGACGATGCGGACCGGGCGGCCGAGCGCCTTGCGCATCCCGGCCGGGCCGATGAGGTCGCAGGCCTGGATCTCGGTGACCCGTCCCGGGCGATCGGACGGCTCGGGTTCGGTGGATCCGCCGCCGTCGTCGGCGGTGCATGCGCCGACGCCGAACACGAGCACGGCGCACAGGGCGAGCGTCCTGGTCGGCGACATGCGCCGAGGCTACCTACGGATCCAGGGCGCCGTCCGTCCAGGTGTGAGCGTGGCGGATCCCGCCGGCCGGTGCGCATGGACCAATGGCGCCGCGACTGCGTGGGTGTCACGCGAGGCGTGCAGTCGAGCATGGAGCGCCAGATGTCGGTGTTGTTGCGTGGGTGCTCTGTAGTCGTTACATCGGCTGTGAATCGAGAACGGGCTGCGTAACGGATACAGAGCCGCCGGATCGATTCTCAGGTGGGGTCTGGACCGGACCATCACAGGTCAGGTCTCGGCCAGAGCTCCTCAGGCGGGTCCTGGTCGTAGCCCGGCGGTCGGCGCCGGGCTACGACACCACGGCGCGGCGCGGACCTATTCGGCCTCTTCCTTGATCTTGGCGGCGAGGTTGGCCGGCATCGGCTCGTACCGGCGGAACTCCCGGCTGAACGTGCCGGTGCCGTGGCTGATCGACCGCAGGTCGATGGCGTACCGCACCAGCTCGGTCTGCGGTACCTCCGCCTTGATCATCGTGCGCCCGCGGCCCACCGCCTCGGTGCCGAGCACCCGGGCGCGGCGACCGGAGATGTCGCCCATGACCGCGCCGACGTAGTCGTCGTCGACCAGTACGGCGACCTCGTCGAACGGCTCCAGGAGCGTGATGCCGGCGGCCCCGGCCGCCCCCTTCAGCGCGAGCGAGCCGGCCTGCTGGAAGGCCATGTCCGACGAGTCGACGCTGTGCGCCTTGCCGTCGTACAGCGTGACCGAGATGTCGACCACCGGATATCCGGCGCCGACTCCACGCTCCAGCTGAGCCCGCACCCCCTTCTCCACGCTGGGGATGAACTGGCGGGGTACGGCGCCGCCCACCACCTTGTCGACGAACTCGAATCCCTCGCCGTTGCCGCGCGGGGTGACCTCGATGTCGCACACGGCGTACTGGCCGTGGCCCCCGGACTGCTTCACATGGCGACCGTGACCGTTCGCGGCCTTGGCGAACGTCTCCCGCAACGGCACCCGCAGGTCGACCTGGTCGACCTGCACGCCGTACCGGTTCGCCAGCCGGTCGAGGACCACGTCGACGTGCGCCTCGCCCATGCACCAGAGCACCAGCTGGTGGGTCTCGGCGCTCTGCTCGATCCGCAGCGTCGGGTCCTCGGCGCCGATCCGGGTGAGGCCGATCGAGAGCTTGTCCTCGTCGGACTTCGCGTGGGCCTGCACCGCGATCGGCAGCAGCGGCTCGGGCATCGCCCACGGCTCCATCAGCAATGGATTTTCCTTGTTCGACAGGGTATCTCCGGTCTCTGCCTGGCTCAGCTTGGCCACCGCGCAGATGTCGCCCGCGACACAGTGCGGCAGCGTCCGCAGCGTCTTGCCGAGCGGCGAGGTCAGGGCGCCGATGCGTTCGTCCTCGTCGTGGTCCTCGTGCCCGCGGTCCGCGCCGAAGAACTGCGACGAGTGCCCCGAGACGTGGACGGTCGCGTCGGGACGGAGCGTTCCGGAGAACACCCGCACCAGGCTGATCCGGCCGACGTACGGGTCGGACGTCGTCTTGACGACCTCGGCGAGGAGGGTGCCGGAGGGACCGCACGTGAGCCCGTCCACGCTCTTGCCGACCGTGGTGTAGACGGCGGGGAACGGGTGCTCGGCCGGAGACGGGAACGCGCTGGTCATGATCTCCAGCAGCTCGGCGGTGCCGACACCGGTGGTGGCGCATGCGGGTACGACAGGGAAGAACGACCCCCGCGCGACCGCGGTCTCGAGATCGTCGATCAGCAGCTTGAGGTCGACGTCCTCCCCGCTCATGTAGCGGTCCATCAGGGTCTCGTCCTCGGACTCCTCGATGATGCCCTCGATCAGGGGGATGCGGGCGGACTCGATCTGGAGCGCCTCGTCGTCGTCGGGTTGGCGGGTGGTCCGCTTCGCATCGGCGTACACCCCGACGGTCTGGGAGAGCAGCCCGGCCAGACCGTCGTCGCCGACCGGCAGGTAGAGGGGCAGCACCCGGTCGCCGAAGGCCTCCTGGGCCTGCGCCAGCGCGCCCGGGTAGTCGGCCCGGGCGTGGTCGAGCTTGGTGATGACCACCGCGCGCGGCATGCCCACGCTGGCGCACTCCTGCCACACCGCGCGGGTGGCGGCGTCGACGCCGTCGCCGGCGGAGATCACGAACAGTGCGCAGTCGGCGGCGCGTAGTCCGGCGCGCAGCTCGCCGACGTAGTCGAGGTAGCCCGGGGTGTCGAGCAGGTTGACCTTGATCCCTTGATGGATCAACGGCGCGAGCGCGAGCCCGGTCGAGCGCTGCTGGCGGTGCTCCACCTCCTCGAAGTCGCAGACCGTCGTACCCTCTTCGATGCTGCCGAGGCGGTTGATGGTGCCGGTCGCGGCCAGAAGGCTCTCGGCGAGCATGGTCTTCCCGGATCCGGAAGGGCCGACCAGCACGACGTTGCGGATCCCGTCGGGCTGGTCGGCCGTCGGTCCCTGGCCGGCGGCTCCTGCGGGTGCGGTGTTCTTGTCTGCCATGACTGCCTCCCAGGCTCCCGCGACGGTGAGGAAAGAGCGTGAACCTACCTTTCACCCGACCGGGCGCAGAAAACAAGGGACGTGAGATCGGCAGCGGTGCGGCTCCATGGTGGGCGCCGGAGTTGTCCGTAGATGTGTGACCCGCCGGGCGGATGGTTGACTGACCGGCCGGCGGTACGGACCGCTACCATCACTGTGCCGGTGGGCGATCGAGCGCGGGCCGGCACGAATGAACCAGCCACCGGAGGACGCGCACCAGATGCTCGAACGCTTTCGCGCGTTTACGACCCGCATGCTGACGCCCATCGCGAAGCTGCTGCTGCGGCTGGGGGTCAGCCCCGATGCGGTGACGGTGGTCGGCACCCTCGGCGCCGCCGCGGGCGCGCTGATCTTCTTCCCGCGGGGCTCATTCGTCGTGGGCGTCCTGGTGGTGTCGGTGTTCATCTTCTCCGACCTCATCGACGGGTCCATGGCCCGGATGTCGGAGCGCTCCTCGGCCTGGGGCGCGTTCCTCGACTCCACGATGGACCGGATCGGCGACGCGGCGATCTTCGCCGGCCTGGCGCTCTGGTACGCCGGTGACGGGGACAACCTCGGGTACGCCGCGCTCGCGTTGTACTGCCTCGTCGCCGGCAACCTCACGTCGTACGCCAGAGCAAGGGCCGAGAGCCTGGACATGCAGGCGAAGGTCGGCATCGCAGAGCGGGCAGACCGCGTGGTGCTCACGTTGCTCGCGGCGTTCGTGACCGGTGTGCTCGGGCGGGACGAGCCCGTGATCGCGGCGCTGGCCGTGCTCGCGGTGGCCAGCACGGTCACCGTGCTGCAGCGGATGCGCGTCGTATGGCAGCAGGCCGCCGGCCGATGAGGGATCGGCTGGTCGGCGCAGGGTATGGCCTCGGCTGGGGTCTCTCGCAGCGGCTGCCCGAGCCGGTCGCCCGGGCGGCGTTCGACCGGATCGGTGACCAGATCTGGAGACGCAACGGCGAGGGGATACGCCGCCTGCGGACGAACCTGCGGTACGCCCTGCCCGACCTCACCGACCATGAGCTGGACGCCCTGTCCCGCGAGGCCATGCGCTCCTACATGCGCTACTGGTGTGAGGCGTTCCGGTTGCCGTCCTGGTCGCGCGACGAGGTGTTGCGGCGCATCGTCGTACACAACGAGCACATCCTGCGCGACTCCTTTGCGAAGGGCGACGGCGTTGTCGCCGTCCTTCCCCACATGGCGAACTGGGACCACGTCGGCGCCTGGGCATGCCACACCGGTACGCCGCTCACCACGGTCCAGGAGCGGCTGAAGCCGGAGAGGGTGTACCAGCGGTTCGTCGGCTACCGGGAGAGCCTCGGCTTCGAGGTGCTCCCGCTGACCGGTGGTGAGCACCGGACGCTTGCCGTCCTGCTCGACCGCGCCCGGCAGGGTGGCCTGATCTGCCTGCTCGGCGACCGCGCTCTGGGCGCCGACGGCGTCGAGGTGCAGCTCCTGGGTCACCGGGCCCGGCTGCCGGGCGGGCCGGCGATGATCGCGCAGCGCACGGGCGCGGTGCTGATGCCGCTCACCCTCGCCTACACCCCTTCCCGGCTGGAGGTCACGTTGCACGAGCCCGTTCCGGTGGTCCGGGGCAACCACGGCGTGCGCCGTATGACCCAGCGGGTCGCGGACGTGTTCAGCGCCGGCATCCGGAAGCACCCGCAGGACTGGCACATGCTGCAGCGGGTCTTCATCGACGATCTGGAGTCGCGGCGATGAGGGTCGGGCTGGTGTGTCCGTACTCGCTCGACGTGCCGGGAGGGGTGCAGAACCACACGCGCGACCTCTCGGAGGCGCTGATCGATCTCGGTCACGAGGTGTCGCTGATCGCTCCGGCCGACGAGGACGACCAGCTGCCGGGGTACGTCGTGCCTGCGGGGCGAGCGGTCCCCGTGCCGTACAACGGGTCGGTGGCCCGGCTGGCGTTCGGCCCGCTGTCCGCCGCCCGGGTACGCCGGTGGCTGTCCGACGGCCGGTTCGACGTACTCCACATCCACGAGCCCGCCGTGCCCAGCGTGTCCCTGCTGGCGCTGTGGGCCGCGGAGGGTCCGATCGTCGGCACCTTCCACTCCGCGATGCTGCGCTCGCGCGCGATGCTGGCGGCGTCGTCGATCCTCCGGCCGTCGATGGAGAAGCTCAGCGCGCGGATCGCGGTCTCCGAGCACGCCCGGGCGACGCTGGTGCAGCATTTCGGCGGGGAACCGGTGATCATCCCCAACGGGCTTTACGTCGACCGGTTCGCCGCGACCCGGCCGTCCCCGCGATGGGCGAGCCCCGGGGGCACCCTGGTGTTCCTCGGCCGGATCGACGAACCGCGAAAGGGCCTGGCGACGCTGCTGGAGGCGTTCCCGGCGATCATCCGGTCGCGGCCGGGCGTCCATCTCTATGTCGCCGGGCGCGGAGACGTGTCGGCGGCTCGCGAGATGGTGCCGCGGGAGGGTGTCGGCTCGGTCACCTTCCTCGGCCTGGTCGACGACGCGACCCGGGCGGACCTGCTGGCGTCCGCGGACCTCTACGTGGCCCCGAACCTCGGTGGGGAGAGCTTCGGGATCATCCTGGTGGAGGCGATGGCCGCGGGCGCCCCGGTGCTGGCCAGCGACCTTCCGGCGTTCCGCCGGGTGCTGGACGGCGGCGAGCTCGGGACGTTGTTCCCGACCGGCGACCCGGCGGCGCTGTCGCGGGCCGCGGTCGACCTGCTCGAGGACGACGTACGCCGGGGGCGGGTCCGGAAGGCGGCGGCGGTCGCCGTACGCCGTTACGACTGGTCCGCCCTGTCGGCCGACATCGTGCGCGTGTACCAGACCATCCGGGCGGGGGCCGGGCTGGTCGGAGAGGAGGCTTGAGTCGATGGAATGGCTCCTCGTCGTGGTCGTGCTGTTGCTGGCCGCGTTCGGCGTCCTGCTGTCCTGGACCGCCGGCCGGGTGGACCGGCTGCACCACCGGGTGAACACCGCTCGGTCCGGACTCGAGGCCCAGCTCATGCACCGCTCCGGTGCCGCTCTGGAGCTGGCCGCGGCCGGCCTGCTCGATCCGGCGCGCTCGCTCGTGCTGCTGGACGCCGCGCATCACGCCCGGGCCCGGGAGCCCGGCGATCGTGAGCAGGCGGAGTCCGATCTCAGCGCGGCGCTGGTCGCCGCGCTGGGGGATCCGGAGGAGATCGCCGAGCTGCAGCGGCAGCCGGGTGCCGCGGAGCTGTTTCGCGAGCTGGGCGACGCGTGCCGGAAGGTCGAGCTGGCCCGCCGGTTCCACAACGACGTGGTGACCTCGACGCGCTCGCTGCGCGGCCGTCCGCTGGTGCGATGGTTCCGCCTGGCCGGGCACGCCGAGCTCCCGTCGACAGTCGAGCTGGACGACTCCTGGCCCCCGGTTCTGCCGTGATGCCGTGCCCGTGTGCGTGTCCGCCTGACGCTGGATGGTGGCGTACGACGACCGCATGACGTACGACGACCTACCATGGAGACGTTTCCGATCGCGAACGTAAAGGCATTCCTGTGACCGACCACAATGTCCAGACTTCCGACCCGGCCCCGGCCAAGGGCACCGCGCGGGTGAAGCGCGGCATGGCGGAGATGCTCAAGGGCGGCGTCATCATGGACGTCGTCACCGCCGAACAGGCCAAGATCGCCGAGGACGCCGGAGCCGTCGCCGTGATGGCGCTCGAGCGGGTGCCCGCCGACATCCGCGCCCAGGGCGGGGTCGCGCGGATGAGCGACCCGGAGCTGGTCACCGGGATCATCGAGGCGGTGTCCATCCCGGTCATGGCGAAGGCGCGGATCGGGCACTTCGTCGAGGCGCAGGTGCTGCAGTCCCTCGGTGTCGACTACGTCGACGAGTCCGAGGTGCTGACCCCGGCCGACTACGCCAACCACATCGACAAGTGGGCGTTCACCGTGCCGTTCGTGTGCGGGGCCACCAGCCTGGGTGAGGCGCTGCGGCGGCTCACCGAGGGCGCGGCGATGATCCGCTCCAAGGGTGAGGCCGGTACCGGCGACGTGTCGAACGCCACGACCCACATGCGGCAGATCGGGGCGGAGATGCGCCGGCTGCGGTCGATGAGCCCGGACGAGCTTTACGTCGCGGCCAAGGAGCTGCAGGCGCCGTACGAGCTCGTCAGGGAGGTGGCCGACGCCGGCAAGCTGCCGGTCGTCCTCTTCACCGCCGGCGGGATCGCCACACCGGCCGACGCCGCGATGATGATGCAGCTGGGTGCGGAGGGAGTGTTCGTCGGTTCCGGCATCTTCAAGTCCGGGGACCCGGCGAAGCGTGCCGCCGCGATCGTCAAGGCGACCACGTTCCACGACGACCCCGACGTGCTCGCCAAGGTCTCGCGTGGGCTGGGCGACGCGATGGTCGGGATGAACGTCGACGACATCCCGGAGCCGCACCGCCTGGCCGAGCGCGGCTGGTGACCAGGGTGGCGGACCGGAACGTCCTCGACGAGCTGCGGGACTTCGCCCGGCTCCAGGTCCGCGCCGGATATCTGACCGAGGACGAGTCGCGGGCCGAGGTCGCGGAGGCGGTACGCGCGGAGCTGCCGGACGAGAACGCCCCCGAACAGGTGGCCGCGCGGTGGCTCGCGGAGTGCGAGCGGGCGCTGGAGGCGGAGCAGCGGGGCTGGCCGGACACCACGGACTTCGACCGGCTCCTGGTGGCGTTCGACGACCTGCGCATGGCGGGGATCGTCGTACTCCCCGCCTGTGAGGACCACTGGTCGGCCACCGCCGAGCTCGAGCGACTGGAGGCGACCGGGGCTCGGCCGCACGGCATCGTGTGGTTCACCCATCCCGACGTGTGGCACGCGATCGACCACGGGATGCTCGAGATCAACGTGTGGCATGGCGACAGCGCCAATGTCGCACCCGGTGACGTCCTGCTCGACACCGTGTTGGAGACGTTGTCACGGCACGATCTTCCGGCCCACTTCGACGAGGGACGCGTCGAGGTGAGCGTGCACTGGCAGCGCCGGCTGAACGGGTAGGCCGCTCGGGATGACGGGGGTTTGGGGCGCGTCGTGAGCCGCTGGACCCGCCCACCGTTGGCCGTCGGGGCGGCGCTGCTGGGCGCACTCGTACTGCGGTCTCCGTTCCTCGGGACCACGCTGGAGTCCGACGAGGCCGGGTTCCTCCTCGTCGCCAGGCAGTGGACCGTGGGTGGGCCGCATCTGTACGGCGACCTCTGGGTCGACCGCCCGCCGCTGCTGATCGTGATCTTCCGGATCGCCTCGTGGCTCGGCGACGACGTCGCGGTCCGGGTGGTCGGCAGTCTCGCGGTCGCCGGTCTCGTCGTGGCGGCCGGCCGGTCCGGCTGGCTGGTGGGTGGCCGTCGCGGCGCGTGGTGGAGCGCGCTCACGGCCGCCGCACTCGGTGCCACACCGGCACTGGGCACGCACGACAGCAACAGCGAGCTGCTGGCCGTTCCGTTCGTGATGCTGTGTGTCGCCCTGACACTGAAGTCCGTCGGCAGCCGTACGCCATGGGGACGGGGTGGTTTGGCCTTCGCCGCCGGGTTCGCCGGCTCCTGTGCCCTGCTGGTGAAGCAGAGCTTCGTCGACGGGCTGCTGTTCGGTGGTGTGCTGCTGGTTGCCCTGGCGGCCACCCGCGCATGGTCGTGGGGTCGGGCGGTTCGCATCCTGGGTGTCGGCGCAGCGGGTTCGCTGGTACCGGCGGCGGCGGCCGTGGTGTGGTCGGTGGTCTACGGTCCGGGGGCGAAGGTGCTATGGCTGACGATGTACGACTTCCGGTTGCAGGCGACCGACGTGATCGCCGAGCAGCACAGCGAGGCCCCGATACGCCGGCTGGGGGTCCTGCTGCTGCTCGCGGTCGTGAGCGGTGTGGTGCTGCTCGGCTGGGCGTTCCTGCGGGCGCGGTACCGGCAGATCCGTCGCGGGGACCCGGTCGCGATCGCCACGCTGGCGATGCTCGGCGTCGGTGTGCTCGGGATCGCCCTCGGTGCGAGCTACTGGCATCGCTACCTGATCCAGCTGATCCCGGGTCTGGCGCTGGCCGCGGGGCTCGTGGCGGCTCAGCCCGACCGGGCCGGGGTGTGGATGCGCCGCGCGATCGTGGTCACTGCGGGGTCGGCCTGCGTGGCCGTGCTGACCGTCGCCGGCTTCTTCGCCGTACTCGCGAAACCGGAGGCGAGCGCGGCCAGCCTGGGCGACTGGCTCGCGGAGTCGTCCGCGCCGGGCGACACCGCGGTCGTGCTCTACGGGCACGCGAACGTCCTCGAGCGGTCCGGTCTCGGCACGCCGTACCCCTATCTGTGGAGCCTGCCGATCCGGACCCGCGATCCGGAGCTGGCGGACCTGCGCGTGACCCTCTCGGGCCGGGACGCCCCGGCCTGGGTGGTGGCCTGGGACGCGCTCAATTCCTGGGACATCGACCGATCGGGGCAGCTGGCGTTCGCGCTCAACGCCGGATACCGCGACGTGGTCGCGATCTGCGGTCACACCCTCTACCTCCGCCAGGACCTCACCAGGGATCTGGCGGACGTCCCCGACGACTGTGGGGAGCTGTAGGGCGGCGCATTCCCGATCGCCGAACCGTACGGCGTGATGCCGACGGCAGTGTTAGGGTCAGCGTCCCGTCACGGCAAACCACGCGCCATCCGGCGAGGTCACGAACACGATCGGCGCGAAGCAGGGGGAGGGCAGGTCCACAATCCCCTCAATCGTCGCGTCGCCCGTCGTCGTCGCGGGGGCCGTCTCGGTCGAGACATTCACGGTCGCCGGCTCGCCGGAACTGGACGACACACAGCTGACGAGCACCCTGAAGGATGGGACCGGGTTCGTCCCCTGCCGCTCCTCAGGTACCGGTGCCCGCCGCGCGAGGACCAAGCCTTCCACCTCGACCTCGACGCGGCCGTCGCTGGTCAGCTCTCCGCGAGCCGCATCGATCTCCCACGGAAGGCCACCCCCGGGGACGCCTCGGATCGCATTCGCCGCACCGGTGAACGGCTCGACCACCGGCGCCATCACGTCGAACTTCACCACGTCACGGTCGTCGCCCGTCGAGGCCGACGCCGGAGCGGGAACGAGCGAGACCGCGAACAGTGCCGCGACCAGTCCTTTGATGTGCCCCTGCATCTCTCGTCTCCTCCTCTGGCAATGAACCTGGTGAGGAGTCATACGTTGCGCAGCGGTGAATTGGTTTGGACCCGCGGACGAACTGGGTCGATCTGACCGCCTGGGTAGGATCGAACCCATCCATCACGACCCGAGCCGGAAGGCCGCCTCTTGACCACGCCCACGATCGGCGTTCTCGCCCTTCAGGGCGACGTCCGCGAGCACGTACGAATGCTCGAAGGGGCGGGCGCTCGTGCGCACCCGGTACGCCGGCTGTCGGAGCTGGACGCGCTGGACGGGATCGTCCTGCCGGGCGGCGAGTCGACCACCATACACAAGCTGGCGGTCGCGTTCGAGCTGTTCGAGCCGTTGCGGCGGCGAATCGCCGACGGCCTGCCGGCCTTCGGCACCTGTGCCGGGATGATCCTGCTGGCCGACCGGATCGAGGGCGGGATCGCGGACCAGGAGACGTTCGGCGGGCTGGACATGACGGTCCGCCGCAACGCGTTCGGCCGCCAGGTGGACTCGTTCGAGGCCGACGTCGAGTTCACCGCGTTCCACGGGCCGTTCCATGCGGTCTTCATCCGGGCGCCGTGGGTGGAGAAGGTCGCGGACGGTGTGGACGTGCTCGCCCGGGTCGCGTCCGGTCCGGCCGCAGGTAGGATCGTTGCCGTCGAGCGGGGTCATCTGCTCGCCACGTCGTTCCATCCCGAGATGACCGGCGACGACCGCGTGCACCGTTACTTCGTGAACCGCGTGAGGGCCGCCGGGAGCGCCTGAGCGCCGTACGCGCTTCTTCAGAGGAGGATCACCGCCATGTCCGGCCATTCCAAATGGGCCACCACCAAGCACAAGAAGGCCGTCGTCGACGCCCGGCGCGGCAAGTTGTTCGCCAAGCTGATCAAGAACATCGAGGTGGCGGCGCGTACCGGCGGCGGCGACCCGGCGGGGAATCCCACGCTCTACGACGCCGTCCAGAAGGCGAAGAAGTCCTCGGTGCCGAACGACAACATCGACCGCGCGCTCCGGCGCGGCGCCGGCCTGGAGTCGGGTGCCGCCGAGTACCAGACGATCATGTACGAGGGGTACGGCCCGT
Source organism: Propionibacteriales bacterium (assembly GCA_009377795.1). GTDB lineage: Bacteria > Actinomycetota > Actinomycetes > Propionibacteriales > Nocardioidaceae > WHTJ01. The sequence continues at coordinate 26,394 of WHTJ01000008.1, forward strand.
CCGGCGTGGCCCTTCTGGTGGAATGCCTGACCGACAACCGCAACCGGGCGGCGATGGACGTACGCACGATCATGACCCGTGGCGGCGGGTCGATGGCCGACCCCGGCTCGGTGTCGTACCTGTTCAACCGCAAGGGCGTCGTCCTGCTGCCCAAGGCGCAGGAGTCCGGTGAGCTGAGTGAGGATGACGTCCTCGCCGCGGTGCTCGACGCCGGCGCGGAGGAGGTCAACGACCTGGGGGAGACGTTCGAGGTGATCTCCGAGCCCACGGACCTGGTGGCGGTGCGTACGGCGCTGCAGGACGCCGGCCACGACTACGAGTCCGCCGAGCAGCAGTTCGTACCGACCATGAGCGTGCAGGTGGACGAGGGCTCCGCGGGCGGGGTCTTCCGGCTGATCGAGGCGCTGGAGGACAGCGACGACGTACAGAACGTCTACTCCAACGTCGACGTCTCCGACGAGGTTCTGGCCAAGCTCGGATGAGCCGGACGCCCGCTAGTGAGGTGGGGGCGCACAACGCCCGGGTGAAGGCGGCCCGGCGGCTGCGCAAGCGGGCGATCCGATCGCGCGAGCGGCTGTTCCTGGCCGAGGGGCCGCAGGCCGTGCGGGAGGCGTTGGGGCGTCCGGACTCCGTCGTCGAGGTGTTCGCGACCGCGGACTGCGCGGCGCGGAACGGGGAGCTGGTCGAGGCCGCCGACGCGCAAGGGGTGGGGTGGTACGCCGTCTCGCCAGTGGTGCTGTCGTCGATCGCGCAGACCGTGACCCCGCAGGGCGTGGTCGCGGTCTGCCGGTTCCTCGACCGGGAGATCGGGGGCCTGCTCGCCGATCGGGAGAGCACGGCGGTTCCCCCGCTCGTGGTGGTGTGCGCCGACGTACGGGACCCGGGCAACGCCGGCACCGTGATCCGGTGCGCGGACGCCGCCGGGGCGGACGGCGTCGTACTCGCCGGCTCGTCGGTCGACCCGTACAACGGCAAGTGCGTGCGGGCGAGCGCGGGCAGCCTGTTCCACGTGCCGATCGTTGCCGGGGTGTCGGTGGCGGAGGCGGTCGGCGAGCTGCGGCGGGCCGGGCTGACCGTGGTGGCGGCCGACGGCTCGGGCGACACCGACCTGCACCGGACCGACGACGCCGGGCTGTTCGCCGGGCCGACCGGGTGGCTGTTCGGGAACGAGGCCTGGGGCCTGCCGGCCGAGGTGACCGCACTGGCCGACGCCGTCGTACGCGTGCCGATCTACGGCCGGGCGGAGAGCCTGAACCTCGCCACTGCGGCCGCCGTGTGTCTCTACACCACCACCCGCGCTCAGCGCCGGGTCGTCGAAGGCGACTAATGGGGCGCGAGGGAGCGGCCAGGTCAGGCCCTGACCACCTGCGTTCCGCCGGCGAGCCGGTCGTGGGCGCCCTGCTTGGTGGGGCTGGAGTTGACGGTCACCGCGATCGTGATCCACGCGGCGAGCGCCAGCAGCGCACCGGCGTACGGGACGGCTCCGAGAAGGGTGAACGCCTCGCGGATCGCCGAGCCGCCCAGCGTGGGCGGACCGCCGTCCGCGCCGCCCGTGACCCGAAGTCCGAACAGGCGCTTGCCGGGCGTCGTCCCCCACGAGGTGTCGAGTACGACGAAGTAGGCGAACACGAGGAACGCCTGTATGACCAGCCAGACGACTCCGAAGTCGAGGGCCATCCCGAGCAGCACTCCGACGACGAGGAGGATGACGCCGTCGATCACCCGCGCACCGAGGCGTGGGCCGAGGTCACCGGGCACGGCCCCGGGCGGAGCGCCCGATCCGGGTACGTCGTGCGGATCGGGGGTGTGCGGGTCGTTCGGTCCGGCAGCTGTCATCGTGGCCTCGCAGATCGGGAAGGGGACGTCGTCTCGGATGAGCTGACCGTACTGCTTCTCGGCCGTCGATGGTGAGACCTTTCGATGCGGCCAGATGTGCGATCTCGGCGGGAGGGGAGCGACCAGATGTGCAATCTCGGCGCGAGGGGCAACCAACCGGTCGGAGACGACAGCCGATCCGGCGGCCGGGCCGCCGTTCGTGACCGGTTTCCGTGAGAGCGGAGGGAGGGGGCGGTCAGTATGCAAACCCGTTCGCGGGCCGATGGCGGCTCTTCCTAGACTTTGGGCCGTCCACTCAAGGACGTCCATTGCGGACGTCCGCTCCCTGGAAGGAACCATGTCGGGACCGAACAACGACTACGACCCCGTCGAGGTCACCCCGCTTCATCCCGACGAGGTGGACCGGATGAAGCGCGAGGCGCTCGACGCCATCGCGGCCGCGGGCGACCTGCCCGCGCTCAAGCAGGTACGGCTGGACCACGCGGGTGACCGGTCCCCGCTCGGCCTGGCCAACCGGGAGATCGGCGCGCTCCCGCCACAGGCCCGCAAGGAGGCGGGCATCCGGGTGGGCGGCGCCCGCCGCGAGGTGAAGGAGGCGCTTGAGCGCCGCACCGAGGAGCTCGAGGCCGAGCAGGAGGCGCGGATCCTCACCGAGGAAGCGGTCGACGTCACCCTCCCGACCGATCGCGAGCCGCGGGGTGCACGGCACCCGCTCACCACCATCCAGGAGCGGATCGCCGAAATCTTCGTCGCCATGGGATGGGAGGTCGCCGAGGGCCCCGAGGTCGAGGCCCAGTGGATGAACTTCGACGCGCTCAACATGGGCCCGGACCACCCGGCCAGGACCATGCAGGACACGTTCTGGCTCGAACCGTCCGGCAGCGGTCTGGTGCTGCGCACGCACACGTCGCCGGTACAGGCGCGCACGATGCTGGAGCGCACGCCGCCGATCTACGTGGTCTGTCCGGGGCGCACGTTCCGCACCGACGAGCTGGACGCCACGCACTCCCCGGTGTTCTCGCAGGTCGAGGGCCTCGCGATCGACAAGGGTCTTTCCATGGCGCACCTGAAGGGCACCCTCGACCACTTCGCGGCGGGGATCTTCGGCGAGGGCGTGGTGACGAGGTTCCGGCCGTCGTACTTCCCGTTCACCGAGCCCAGTGCGGAGGTGGACGTCCTCTGCTTCGTGTGCCGGGGTGAGTCGCCGGCGGTGGAGTCCTGCCGTACGTGCAAGGGTGAGGGATGGATCGAGTGGGGCGGCTGCGGAGTGGTCAACCCGCGAGTCCTGGTGGCGTGCGGTGTGGACCCTGACGAGTGGTCCGGCTTCGCGTTCGGGATGGGGCTCGAGCGTACGTTGATGTTCCGCAACGACATCGCGGATATGCGCGACATCTTCGAGGGCGACGTGCGATTCACGCTGCCGTTCGGGTTGGAGGTCTGATGCGCGTTCCGCTGTCGTGGCTGCGTGAGTACGTTGACCTGCCGGCCGAAACCACCGCCGAGGAGTTGTCCGACAAGCTGACGTTCCTCGGCCTGAAGCTGGAGGCCATCGAGCGACCGGGCACCGACGTTCGCGGACCGCTCGTACTCGGCCGGGTCGTGTCGTTCGAGGAGGAGACGCACTCCAACGGCAAGACGATCCGGTGGTGTCAGGTCGACGTCGGCGAGGACGAGCCTCGAGGAATAGTCTGTGGTGCTTTGAATTTCGCCGCCGAGGACCTGGTGGCGGTAGCGCTACCCGGTGCGGTGCTTCCGGGCGGCTTCGGGATCGGGGCGCGCAAGACGTACGGCCATGTGTCGGACGGCATGATCTGCTCGGCCCGCGAGCTGGGGCTCGGCGACGACCACACCGGCATCCTGGTGCTCGAGCCCGGTGCGGGCGAGCCGGGAGCGGACGCCGGCCCGGTGCTGCATATCCGGGACGACGTGATCGAGCTGGAGATCAACCCGGACCGCGCCTACGCGCTGTCGTTGCGCGGGGTCGCACGTGAGGCCGCGACGGCGTACTCCCTTCCGTTCACCGACCCCGCCGAGCGCGAGGTGCCCGCCCGCGGCGACGGCTACCCGGTGCGGGTGGACGACCCGGACGGCTGCCGGGTCTTCGTCGCCCGCACGGCGACCGGCCTCGACCCGACCGCTCCGACCCCGCGCTGGCTGGCCCGGCGGATCCAGCTGGCGGGTGTACGCCCGATCTCGCTCGCGGTCGACGTGACGAACTACGTGATGCTGCAGCTCGGCCAGCCGATTCACGCGTACGACGAGAGCAAGCTGTCCGGCCCGATCGGCGTACGCCGGGCCGCGGCCGGAGAACACCTCACCACCCTCGACGACGTCGACCGGGTGCTCGACCCCGAGGATCTCCTGATCACCGACGACACCGGGCCGATCGGTATCGCCGGGGTGATGGGCGGTGCGACCACCGAGGTGGACGAGCGCACCACGTCGATCGTGATCGAGGCGGCCGCTTTCGACCCGGTGTCGGTCGCGCGTACCGCACGCCGCCACAAGCTGCCATCCGAGGCGTCGAGGCGATTCGAGCGTGGGGTCGACATGCGGCTGCCGCAGCAGGCCGCGCAGCGGGTGGCCGAGCTGCTGGCGGAGTACGGCGGCGCCCGCATCGACGACGGCCTCACGGTGGTGGGCAAGCCGGCCGACCCGGAGCCGATCACGCTTCCGGAGCGGCTGTGTTCGGACGTCTCCGGATTCCCCATACCGAGGCTGACGGTCGTCGGCCACCTGGAGCGGGTCGGCTGCGCGGTCGACGACACCGGTGCCGGGTCAGACCTGGTGGTGACACCCGCGAGCTGGCGCCCGGATCTCACCGACCCGAACGACCTGGTGGAGGAGGTGCTCCGGCTCGTCGGATACGACCAGGTGCCGTCCGTGCTCCCGCCGGCGCCCGCCGGGCGAGGCCTGACGGCGGAGCAGCGCCTGCGCCGACGGGTCGGCTACGCGCTCGCCGGTGCCGGGTTCGTGGAGACGAAGAACTTCCCGTTCGTCGGTCCGGCGGACTGGGCGAACCTCGGGCTCGCCGCGGACGACGCACGGCGTACGACGGTGCGGATCACCAACCCGTGGTCGGAGGAGGAGCCCGAGCTGGCCACCACCCTCCTGCCGGGGCTGCTCCGGGCACTCGCCCGCAACCGGGCCCGGGCTCACGGCGATGTGGCGCTGTACGAGCACGCCCCGGTGTTCCGGCCGGATCCGGATCATCCGGTGGCGCCGCTGCTCGGCGTGGATCGGCGTCCGACCGACGAGGAGCTGGCCAGGGTCATTGCCGCCGTACCCGACCAGCCGCTCTACCTAGGCATCGTCGTGGCCGGGGCACGCGAGCCGTCCGGCTGGTGGGGCGACGGGCGCTCGGCATCGTGGACCGACGCGATCGACGGGGTACGCCGGATGGCCGAGACCCTCGGCGTGGAGATCACGCTGCGGACGGGTCGGTACCCGCCGTGGCATCCGGGCCGGTGCGCGGAGGTCGTGGTGGACGGCGCCGTGATCGGTCATGCCGGGGAGCTGCATCCCCGGGTGTGCAAGGCGTACGGCGTACCGGAGCGCACGGCGGCCGCGGAGGTCGACCTGGACGCGCTGGTGTCGACCGCGACCCGGGTCGCGGTCACGGCCCCCGCGCTGTCGACGTACCCGGTCGCGAAGGAGGACGTCGCCCTGGTGGTGGACGAGACGGTTCCGGCCGCGGAGGTGGCGGCCGTCCTGCGGGAGGGCGCCGGGGAGCTGCTGGAGCAGGTGCGGCTGTTCGACGTCTACCGGAGCGGCCAGATCGGCGAGGGCAGGAAGTCGCTCGCGTTCGCGCTGCGGTTCCGGGCGCCGGACCGCACCCTCACCGAGGCGGAGGCCGCGGAGGCCCGCGACGCCGCGGTGGCGGCGGCCGCCGAGCGGCTCGGCGCGGTCCAGCGCGCATGACGCCGGCGCTGAGCCAGAGCCGGGTCGCCCTGGTCACGGGTGCCGGGCGCGGGATCGGCCGGAAGCTGAGCCTCGCGCTCGCCGAGGCCGGGCTGTCGGTCGGGCTGGTGGGCCGTACGCAGTCGACGCTGGAGAGCGTTGCCGGTGAGATCGCCGGGCCGACCGCTTGGGCGGTCGCGGATGTGACCCGGCCGGAGCAGGTCACGCGCGCCGTGGACAAGATCGAGGCCGAGCTGGGCCCAGTCGACCTGCTGGTCGACAACGCCGGGTTGAGCGACGACCGGGTTCCCGCGCCCTGGGAGTCCGATCCCGACGACTGGTGGCGGGTCTTGGAGGTCAACCTGCGCGGCCCGATGCTGATGGCCCGCGCGCTGGTCCCGCGGATGCTGGAACGCGGTACGCCGGGCCGGATCCTCGAGCTCGCATCGGGCATGGGCATCCGCCCGGTGGGGGAGTTCTCGGCGTACTCCGTCTCCAAGGGCGCCCTGCTGCACTGGGTGGACAACCTGGCCGCAGCACTCTCCCCGGACGGTGGCGTGCGGGTGCTGGCCGCCAGCCCGGGGTTCGTGCGCACCGACATGACGGAGGCGATGTGGGGTGACGTGCCGGACGGTTCGTACGGCACGGCGGGTCCGCTGTGCGAGGTCGCCCGCCGGTTCGCCGTCGGGGAGCTGGACGCGTTGCACGGATGGTTCGTGCACGCGTCGCGGGACGACGTCGACGGGCTGCTGGCCGTGGCCGCGGGTGCCGACGAGGACACCCGGCGGCTCCGGCTCAGGGGCTACGGTCCCGACGACCCGATGACCGGCCAGCGGTAGCGCAGTCCCGAAACCCGCCCGATTTCGCACCGCCGGACCACGCGAGGGTGCATGATCGGACAGCATGAAGGTCTTGATCACCGGCGGCACCGGCTATGTCGGCAGTCACGTGACCGCGGCGGCGGTCCGAGCGGGTCATGACGTCCGGCTCCTGGTGCGCCGACCCGAGCAGGTCGCGGCGTCCCTCGGCCCCCTGGAGGTGACGGTGTCCGACGTCGTCTCGGGCGACGTACTGGACGAGCGGGCGGTGGAGGACGCCGTCGCCGGCTGCGACGCGGTCGTGCACGCGGCCGCGGTCTACTCCCTCGACCCGCGTCGTGTGGAGGAGATGCGGCGTACGAACGTGCACGCCGCCGAGCTCGTGCTCGGGCGGTCCGTCGAGGGCGGACTGGATCCCGTGGTGCACGTGTCCACCACGGTGGCGCTCACCCGGTACGGCGGCAGCGGCCCGGACCTGCCGCTGGGTGACATCGAGTCGCCGTACGCCCAGTCGAAGATCGCCTCCGAGCAGGTCGCGCGGCGCCTGCAAGACGAGGGCGCTCCGGTCGTGTGCCTCTATCCCGGCGGTGTCTACGGCCCGCACGATCCGTATCGCGGGGAGCAGAGCGAGCGGCTGCGCTGGATCGTGAACGGCGCCTTCCCGCTCTGGGTGAAGGGCGGGCTGCACACCACCGACGTGCGCGACGTCGCCGCGCTGGCGGTCGCCGTGCTCGAGGCCGGGCGCGGGCCGCGCCGGTACGTCGTTCCCGGCCATCACGTGGACGGCGACCTGCTGTACGGCACCGTCGCGGAGGTCACCGGGAAGCGGTTCCCGCACCTCGACCTTCCGGGGGCGCTGCTCAGCCCGTCCACCCGCCTCATCGGCGCCGTACAGGGCCGGTTACCCGCGAGGTGGCGGTACCCGGCCGACCACGAGGGCGTCGAGATCGCCCGCCGCGACACCCGGTTCGACGACTCCGCCGCGCGCGAGGAGTTCGGCATCGAGCCGATACCGTTCCGCGAGTCCGTCGGTGACACCGTCCGCTGGCTGGTCTCGTCGGGACGGGTGAAACGGCGCTCGTTGCGGCGGGTGAGCCAGGCCTACTGAACGCCGGGAGCGACCGTCTCGGCCAGCCGGTCGAGGACCGCCGGGTCGCCGGACATCTGCAGCCCGCTCCCGTCGGCGCGAAACCACATCCAGCGGTCGAGGTCGGCGGCGGGGCCGCGTACGACGGCGTCGGCGTCGCCCGACGTGGCGACCACGTCGAGCATCGGCTCGTCGACCCCGTCGGCGGACAGCGCGGGATCCATCGGCGTCACCGCGTTCCCGGCCGTGAGCTCGGCGTCGACCCGGTGGATCAGCGCCTGGCGGCGGCGGATGAAGCCGACCGTCTTGTCCGCTGCCCACGTCCAGACCCGCGTCTCGTCCGGGGTCTCACGCAGGGCATCGGCCAGCCGTCGCCGGGCGGTCTCGAACAGGGCGAGCAACGCCGCCCGGTTGCCGGGTCGAGCGGGCTTGGTGCGCTCGGTCGGTTCGGGTTCGGTGAGGCGCTCGACGGCGATGGTCGCCCAGAACCACTGCACCTCGGTGAGATGCCACAGCAGGTCGGCGGCGTTCCAGTCCGGGCAGGTCGGGACCGCGAGCGCGGGATCGGCATCGGCAAGTACGGCGCCGAACCGTCGCGACTCGCGGTCGAGATGCTCGAGGTAGTCCGGGCGTACTGGCATGACCAGCACGGTAAGCGCGGGCGGCCGGCCGGGAAACCGGGTTTGCATGATCTCGCGAAAGCTTGCATGATTATGCAGAGACTTCCGAGAGAGGAGCGTGAGCATGTCCGTGCGCGTGGCGGTGGCGGGTGCCAGCGGGTACGCCGGTGGTGAGCTGTTGCGTCTGCTCCTGGCCCATCCCGAGGTCGAGGTCGGCACGCTCACTGCCGGCACGAGTGCGGGCAGCCGCCTGGCCGAACATCAGCCGCACCTGACGCCGCTGGCCGGTCGCGTGCTCGCGGACACGAATGCGGACGCGCTCGCGGGACACGACGTGGTCTTCCTCGCGCTTCCCCATGGACAGTCCGCCGCGATCGCCGGTGCGCTGCCCGAGGACGTGGTGGTGATCGACTGCGGCGCGGACTTCCGGCTCGCGGATCCGGAGGCGTGGGACGAGTTCTACGGCGGCGGCCACGCGGGCACCTGGCCGTACGGCCTCCCCGAGCTGCCCGGCCAGCGGGACAAGCTGGCCGGGTCGACCCGGGTCGCCGTACCCGGTTGCTATCCCACGGTGTCGACCCTCGCCCTCCTTCCGGCCGCGGCCCACGGACTGATCCGTACCGACGACATCGTGATCGTGGCGGCGTCCGGTGCGTCCGGGGCCGGGAGGTCGCCCAAGCCGCACCTGCTCGGGGCCGAGGTCATGGGCTCGGCGTCGGCGTACGCCGTCGGAGGCACGCATCGGCACACCCCGGAGATCGAGCAGAACCTCGGCCAGGTGGCGTCCACGTCGGTCTCGGTGTCGTTCACCCCCGTGCTGGTGCCGATGCCACGGGGGATCCTGGCGACGTGTACGGCCCGGGCGCGGTACGGCGTCACCCCCGACGACGTGCGCAGCGCGTACGCCATGGCGTACGCCGACGAGCCGTTCGTACACCTCCTGCCCGAGGGCCGGTGGCCGCAGACCCAGGCGACGCTCGGCGCGAACTCCGTGCACATACAGGCCACGCTTGACCCGCGGACCGGCCGGATCGTCGCCGTCGGCGCCGAGGACAACCTCACCAAGGGCACGGCCGGCGGCGCGGTCCAGTGCATGAACCTTGCACTCGGGCTGCCGGAGACCACCGGCCTGCCGACCGTGGGAATGGCGCCATGACGGTCACCGCACCGCAGGGGTTCCGCGCCTCCGGAGTCGCCGCCGGCCTGAAGTCCGGCGGCCGGCGCGACGTCGCCCTCCTGGTCAACGACGGGCCGCGGTACGCCGCGGCCGCGGTGTTCACCGGCAACCGCTGCAAGGCCAACCCCGTGTTGTGGAGCGAGCAGGCGATCAAGGACGGCAGCCTCCGGGCCGTGATCACCAACTCCGGCGGCGCCAACTGCTACACCGGACCGGAGGGATTCCAGGCCACGCACGCCACCGCGGAGCAGGTGGCCGCCGATCTCGGTGTCGGCGCGATCGACGTGCTCGTGTGCTCGACCGGCCTGATCGGCATGCTCAACGACCGGGACCTCCTACTCGCGGGGGCCACCAAGGCCGGACGCGAACTGTCCGCCGACGGCGGCCCGCACGCCGCGGAGGCGATCATGACCACCGACACGGTGACCAAGCAGTCGGTCGTCCGCGGCGACGGCTTCGCGGTCGCCGGTATGGCGAAGGGTGCCGGGATGCTGGCGCCCGCGCTGGCCACCATGCTGGTCTTCCTCACCACCGACGCGGACGTCGACGCCGAGACCTGCGACCGGGCTCTCCGCGAGGCCACCCGGGTGACCTTCGACCGGCTGGACTCCGACGGCTGCATGTCGACCAACGACACCGTCACGCTGATGGCCAGCGGGGCGTCGGGTGTCGCTCCGCCGTACGCCGAATTCTCCGCCGCGGTCCGGGACGTCTGTCACGACCTCGCGCAGCGGCTGCTCGCCGACGCCGAGGGCGCGGAACACGAGATCGCGATCCAGGTGACCAACGCGGCGACCGAGGACGACGGGGTCGAGGTGGGGCGTGCGGTGGCGCGCAGCAACCTGTTCAAGTGCGCGATCTTCGGCCGGGACCCGAACTGGGGCCGGATTCTCGCCTCGATCGGCACCACCCGGGCGGCCTTCGACCCCGCCGACCTCGACGTCGCCCTGAACGACGTCTGGGTCTGCCGGGACAGCGGTCCGGGCGAGCCGGTCGAGAACGTCGACCTGAGCGGCCGCCGGGTCGGAGTCACGATCGACCTGAAGTCCGGCGACGCCGAGGCCACGATCTGGACCAACGACCTGACCCACGCCTACGTCCACGAGAACTCCGCCTACTCCACCTGAGACTCCGCTGACTTCACCAAGGAGGGGACGATGACCCCCGACCGGTCGGCCGCATTGCGCAAGGCCGCCACCCTCACCGAGGCGCTGCCGTGGCTCGAGCACTTCCACGGCCGCACCGTGGTGATCAAGTACGGCGGCCATGCGATGACCGACCTCGCGCTCAAGCGGGCGTTCGCCGAGGACATCGTGTTCCTGCGGTACGCCGGGCTCAAGCCCGTGGTGGTGCACGGCGGCGGGCCGCAGATCAGCGAGATGCTGCGGCGGCTCGACATCCAGAGCGAGTTCCGCGGCGGGTTGCGGGTGACGACGCCGGAGGCCATGGACGTCGTACGCATGGTGCTGGTCGGGCAGGTCGGGCGCGAGCTGGTCGGGCTGCTCAACCAGCACGGACCCCTCGCCGTGGGTCTGTCCGGCGAGGACGCCGGCCTGTTCACCGCGGAGCGCACCGGTGCGGTGGTCGACGGCGAGACCGTGGACCTCGGGCTGGTCGGCGACGTCGTACGGGTGCGGCCGGAGGCGGTGCTCGACCTGATCGACGCCGGGCGGATCCCCGTGGTGTCCAGCGTTGCACCCGACCTGGAGCATCAGGTGCACAACGTCAACGCGGACACCGCCGCCTCCGCGCTCGCGACCTCGCTCGGCGCGGAGAAGCTGGTGGTGCTGACCGACGTCGAGGGCCTGTACGCCGACTGGCCGAACAGCCACGAAGTGATCAGCGAGATCCGGGCGAAGGAGCTGGAGGCCCTGCTTCCGGACCTGGCGTCCGGCATGGTCCCCAAGATGGACGCGTGCCTGCGGGCGGTGCGCGGTGGTGTGCATCGTGCGACCGTGATCGACGGCCGGGTTCCGCACGCGCTGCTGCTGGAGATCTTCACCGACGAGGGGATCGGCACCATGGTGCTCCCCGACGAGGATTCGCCTGACACAGAGGAGGAGGCGGGCAGATGAGCGAGCCGACCTGGCAGGAGCGGTACGGCGCCGCCCTGATGAACACCTTCGGTACGCCGCGGGCGCTGCTCACCCGCGGCGACGGCTGCTATGTCTGGGACGCCGAGGACCGCCGCTATCTCGACCTGCTCGGCGGAATCGCGGTCAACGTACTCGGCCATGGGCATCCGGCAGTCGTCCAGGCGGTCCACCGGCAGTTGTCCACGCTGGGGCACACGTCGAACTTCTTCGCCTCGGCTCCGCAGATCGAGCTCGCCGAGCGGCTGGTCTCGCTCATCGGCGCCGGCGAGGGCCGGGTGTTCTTCACCAACTCCGGGACCGAGGCCAACGAGGCGGCGCTGAAGCTCACCCGGCGTACCGGACGCACCCGGCTGATCGCCGCAACCGGCGGCTTCCACGGCCGCACGATGGGCGCGCTGGCGCTCACCCACAAGGCGGCCTACCGGGAGCCGTTCGAGCCGTTGCCCGGTCAGGTGGAGTTCGTGGAGTACGGCGACGCCGACGCCCTGGCCGCCGCGGTCGACAGCACGACCGCGGCCGTGGTGCTGGAGCCGGTCCAGGGTGAGGCCGGGGTCGTCGTACCTGCGGCCGGCTACCTCGAGGAGGCACGCGAGCTGGCCACCGCGCACGGTGCGCTGCTGTGGCTGGACGAGATCCAGAGCGGCATGGGACGCACCGGGCACTGGTTCGCGCACCAGGCCGGCCGGGTGCGGCCCGACGTCGTCACGGTCGCGAAGGGGCTCGGCGGCGGGCTGCCGATCGGGGCGTGCGTCGCGCTCGGGGACGCCGCGGGGCTGCTCGGGCCCGGCCAGCACGGTACGACCTTCGGCGGCAACCCGGTGGCGGCGGCCGCCGCGCTGGCCGTGCTCGACACCATCGAGGCCGACGACCTGCTCGCCCACGCCGCCAAGGTGGGCGACCACCTGGTCTCGGGGATGCGTTCGGCCCATCCGGCGATCGCGGAGGTGCGCGGCCGGGGGCTGCTGATCGGCGTACGGCTGACCGAGCCGGTGGCCGCGCGGGTGGCGGCGTCGGCGATGGAGCACGGCTTCGTGGTCAACGACTGCACTCCGGACACCGTACGGCTCGCACCGGCGCTGATCCTCACCACCGAACAGGCCGACACGTGGCTGGCCGCGCTGCCCGCGATCCTCGACCAGGTGGCGACATGACCCGCCACTTCCTGCGGGACGACGACCTCGGCCCTGCCGAGCAGGCCGAGATCCTCGCCCTCGCCGACTCGCTGAAGGCCGACCGGTTCGGCACCCGGCCGTTGGCCGGGCCGCGCACCGTCGCCGTGCTGTTCGACAAGCCCTCGACCCGCACCCGGATCTCGTTCGCGGTCGGGATCAGCGATCTGGGCGGCGTACCCCTGGTCATCGACGCCGGTGTCGCGCAGCTCGGCCGCGGTGAGCCGATCGAGGACACCGCGCGCGTCCTCGAACGCCAGGTCGCTGCGATCGTGTGGCGTACCTTCGGCCAGGACCGGGTCGAGACGATGGCGAGGCACGCCGGCGTACCCGTCGTCAACGCCCTGACCGACACATTCCACCCGTGCCAGCTGCTCGCCGACCTGCAGACCATCCGGGAGCACAAGAGCCGGCTCTCCGGGCTGCGGCTCGCCTACCTCGGCGACGGCGCCAACAACATGGCGCACTCCTACCTGCTCGCGGGCGCGACCGCCGGGATGCACGTGGCGGTCGGCTCTCCCGCCGACCTGCCGCCCGACCCCGGCATCCTGAGCCGAGCCGCGGCGATCGCCGAGCAGACCGGCGGGTCGGCCGCCCATCTCATCGACCCGGAGGAGGCGGTCAAGGGTGCCGACGTGGTCGCCACCGACACCTGGGTCTCGATGGGCGACGAGGACCGGTCGGCGGCGTACCTCGAGCTGCTCCGGCCGTACGCAGTCGACGACGCGGCCATGAGTCGTGCGGCGGCGGACGCGGTCGTCCTGCACTGCCTTCCGGCGTACCGCGGTCAGGAGATCAGCGCCTCGGTCATCGACGGTCCGCAGAGCGTGGTCTGGGACCAGGCGGAGAACCGGCTGCATGCGCAGAAGGCGCTGCTGACCTGGTTGCTGGCCCGCGCGGAGGACGAGCGATGACCACGAACAGCATTCCCTCGACCAAGGCGGCCCGTCAGCAGCTGATCGTCGAGCTGCTCGGCCGGCACCCGGTGCGGTCGCAGCCGGAGTTGGCGGCGCTGCTCGGTGAGTCCGGCGTGCAGGTCACCCAGGCGACGCTGTCCCGCGACCTGGTCGAGCTGGACGCCGTACGGGTCCGGCACTCGTCCGGCTCGCTCGTCTACGCCGTACCCGGTGAGGGCGGCGACCGGCGTCCACGGCCGGCCGCCGAGACCGTGGCGGCGGAGTCCCGCCTCGCGCGGTTGTGCGGCGAGCTGCTGGTCTCGGCGGAGGCCTCGGCGAACATGGTCGTGCTCCGTACGCCGCCGGGCGCCGCACAATACTTCGCCTCGGCCATCGACCATGCCGATCTCACCGCCGTGCTCGGCACCATCGCGGGCGACGACACCGTGCTGGTCGTCAGCCGCGAACCGGAGGGCGGCGAGGACGTCGCCTTGAAGTTCCTGCGGATGGCTCAGAACCATCCGGATGCCCCACAAGCCAAGGAGAAATCGTGACTGACAGGGTCGTACTCGCATACTCGGGAGGGCTCGACACGTCGGTGGCCATCGGCTGGCTCGCCGACCAGACCGGGGCCGAAGTGGTCGCGGTCGCGGTCGACGTCGGCCAGGGCGGCGAGGACATGGACACCGTGCGGAAGCGCGCCCTCGCGTGCGGTGCGGTGGAGGCGGTCGTCGTGGACGCCAAGGACCAGTTCGCCGAGGAGTTCTGCCTGCCCGCGCTCAAGGCCAACGCGCTCTACATGGACCGCTATCCGCTGGTGTCGGCGCTGTCGCGTCCGCTGATCGCGCAGCATCTCGTGGAGGCCGCCCGCTACCACGGTGCGTCGACGGTCAGCCACGGCTGCACGGGCAAGGGCAACGACCAGGTCCGGTTCGAGGTCGGCATCGGCGCGCTGGCGCCGGACCTGAAGGTGATCGCGCCCGTACGCGACTACGCGTGGACGCGGGAGAAGGCGATCGCGTACGCCGAGGAGAACCACCTCCCCATCGACGTGACGAAGAAGTCGCCGTACTCCATCGACCAGAACGTCTGGGGGCGCGCGGTCGAGACCGGGTTCCTCGAGGACATCTGGAACGCCCCGATCGAGGATCTGTACGACTACACGGCCGATCCCGCGGCCCAGCGGGAGCCGGACGAGCTGGTGATCGGCTTCGAGGCCGGCGTACCGGTGTCGATCGACGGCAAGCCGGTCACCATGCTGGAGGTGGTCCAGCAGCTCAACGCCCGGGCCGGTGCCCAGGGGATCGGCCGGCTCGACATGGTCGAGGACCGGCTGGTCGGCATCAAGAGCCGGGAGATCTACGAGGCCCCCGCGGGGATCGCGCTGATCGCGGCGCACCAGGAGCTGGAGAACGTCACGGTCGAGCGCGAGCTCGCGCGGTTCAAGCGCACCGTCGACCAGCGGTGGAGCGAGCTGGTGTACGACGGCCTGTGGTTCAGCCCGTTGCGGCGCAGCCTCGACGCGTTCGTCGACTCCGCCCAGCAGCACGTGAGCGGCGAGGTCCGGCTCACGCTGCACGCCGGCAAGGCCGTGGTGACCGGCCGCCGGAGCGCGGCGAGCCTGTACGACTTCAACCTGGCGACGTACGACGAGGGTGACGAGTTCGACCAGTCGATGGCCCGTGGTTTCGTCGAGCTCTGGGGCCTGCCGAGCAAGCTGGCCGCGCAGCGCGACCGCTCCATCGCCGATGGCTGACGACGAGCACGAGCCGGGTCAACTGTGGGGCGGCCGGTTCGCCGCCGGACCCTCGGAGGCGATGGCCGCGCTGTCGAGGTCGACGCACTTCGACTGGCGGCTGGCGTCGTACGACCTGGCGGGTTCGCGGGCGCACGCCCGGGTGCTGGCCGGCGCCGGACTGCTGACCGACGCCGACCTGGCCCGGCTGCTGGAGGCGCTCGACCGGCTGGACGCCTCCGTTGCCGCGGGGGACTTCGCGCCGAGCCCGGACGACGAGGACGTCCATGGCGCGCTGGAACGCGGCCTGGTCGAGAGGCTGGGCCCCGAGCTCGGCGGGCGGCTGCGCGCCGGGCGCTCGCGCAACGACCAGATCGCGACGTCGCTGCGGATGTTCCTGCGCGACCACGCCCGGTCGATAGCCCGCGGCGTACTCGCCCTGGTGGACGCCCTCGCGACCCAAGCGCAGTCTCACCTCGGTGTGGCCATGCCCGGACGCACCCATCTCCAGCACGCCCAGCCGGTGCTGCTGTCGCATCACCTGCTGGCCCACGCATGGCCTCTCGTGCGGGATCTCGGCCGGCTGCGGGACTGGGATCGCCGGGTCGCGGCGGACTCGCCGTACGGCTGCGGTGCCCTGGCCGGGTCGTCGCTCGGCCTGAACCCGGAGGAGGTGGCGCACGAGCTCGGCTTCACCGGATCGGCGCCGAACTCGATCGACGGTACGGCGGCGCGGGACTTCGCCGCCGAGTTCGCCTTCGTCGCCGCGATGATCGGGGTCGACCTGTCCCGGCAGGCCGAGGAGATCATCGTGTGGACGACCAAGGAGTTCGGATTCGCCGCGCTCGACGACGCGTACGCCACCGGGTCGAGCATCATGCCGCAAAAGAAGAACCCGGACATCGCGGAGCTGACCCGCGGGAAGGCCGGGCGGCTGATCGGCGACGCGACCGGTTTGCTGGCGACGCTCAAGGCGCTGCCGCTGGCCTACAACCGCGATCTGCAGGAGGACAAGGAGCCGGTCTTCGACTCCGTCGACACCCTTGAGCTGCTGTTGCCCGCCGTCACCGGGATGGTGCGGACGTTGCGCTTCGACACCGCCCGGATGGAGGAGCTGGCTCCGCAGGGATTCTCGCTGGCCACCGACATGGCGGAGTGGCTGGTCCGGCAGGGCGTCCCGTTCCGCGAGGCGCACGAGATCGCGGGTGCGTGCGTACGCCGCTGCGAGCAGCGCGGCATCGAGCTGTGGGATCTGGGCGACGACGAGCTGGCCGAGATCTCGGCGCACCTGACGCCCGACGTACGCTCGGTGCTGACCGTCGACGGCTCGATCCGGTCACGGAACGCGCGCGGGGGCACCGCGCCGGCGCGGGTGGAAGAGCAGCTTGACGAGCTTCGGCAGCAGGTCGAGGAGCTGGCCAGGTGGGCGAACGGCTGACGCGGGCCTTCTTCGCGCGCTCGCCGCTGGAGGTCGCTCCCGAGCTGCTGGGCTGCGTGGTCACGCATGACGGTGTGAGCGTCCGGCTGAGCGAGGTCGAGGCGTACGACGGCGGTGACGACCCGGCCTCGCATGCGTTCCGAGGCCGGACGAAGCGCAATGCCGTGATGTTCGGGCCGGCCGGGCATCTGTACGTCTACTTCACGTATGGGATGCACTGGTGCGCCAACGTCGTGTGCGGGGAGGACGGCGTCGCGGGCGCGGTACTGCTGCGTGCGGGTGAGGTCGTCGCGGGGGAGGACGTCGCCCGGCGGCGGCGCGGCGATCGGGTGGCGTCCCGCGACCTGGCCAGGGGCCCGGCTCGGTTGACGCAGGCGCTCGGCGTGGGACGGGCCCACGACGGCCTCGACCTGTGTGCCGGGCCGATGTCGGTCGGCCCGGAGGAGAGTGGACCGATCGACATCAGCAGCGGACCCAGGGTGGGGGTGGCGAAGGCGGCCGACCGCCCGTGGCGGTTCTGGGTCGAGGGCGACCCGACGGTGTCGGCGTACCGTCCGCACGTGCCCCGGCGGCGTACCTCTCGGGCATGATGGACCCGCGATGAGACCGATTCTGCGAAGGAGACAAGACGTGACCACACATCCGCACATCCTGGACGAGCTGGGTCGGCGTGGCCTGATGGTGCACACGACCGACCCGGACGCCCTGCGTGCGGACCTCTCGGCCGGTCCGGTCACGTTCTACTGCGGGTTCGACCCGACGGCGCCGAGCCTGCATTTCGGGAACCTCGTACAGCTGGTGACCATGCGGCGGCTCCAGCTGGCCGGGCAGCTGCCGCTGGCTCTGGTGGGTGGCGCCACCGGCCTGATCGGGGATCCCAAGGCGACTGAGGAGCGCGTCCTCAATCCCAGGGGGACCGTCGAGAAGTGGGTGGAGAGCGTCCGCGGCCAGGTCGAGCGGTTCCTGGACTTCGAGGGCACGTACGCCGCCCGCATGGTCAACAACCTCGACTGGACCGCCCCGGTGTCGGTGGTGGACTTCCTGCGCGACATCGGCAAGCACTTCCCGGTCAACCGGATGCTCGACCGGGAGACGGTGCGCGCGCGTCTCGAGTCGGGGATCAGCTACACGGAGTTCAGCTACGTGCTGCTGCAGTCGATGGACTACCTCGAGCTGTTCCGGCGTCATGGCTGCCGGCTGCAGATCGGGGGCAGCGACCAGTGGGGCAACATCACGGCCGGTGTCGAGCTGGTCCGCAGGGCGGAGGGCGCGCGGGTGCATGCGCTCGCGACTCCGTTGATCACGAAGCCGGACGGCACGAAGTACGGCAAGACCGAGGGCGGGGCGATCTGGCTCGATCCGGAGTTGACGTCGCCGTACGCCTTCTACCAGTTCTGGCTGAACGTCGAGGATCGCCAGGTCGGCGAGCTGCTGCGGGTGTTCACCTTCCGTGCGGTCGACGAGATCGCGGAGCTGGAGACGCGGCATGCCGAGAGGCCGTCCGCGCGCGAGGCGCAACGGGCACTGGCCGAGGACGTGACGACCTTGGTGCACGGCGCCGCGGAGACCCGCCGTGTCCAAGAGGCGGCGACGGCGCTGTTCGGCAGCGGGGACCTCGCGGCCCTGGACTCGTCGACCCTGGCGGCGGCACTGCAGGAGGCGCCGTTCGCGCGGATGGAGGCCGGGTCGGTGCTGCCGTCGGTGGTGGACGCTCTGGTCGCGACCGGTCTGGCGCAGAGCAAGGGTGCCGCGCGCCGCACGATCAACGAGGGCGGCGCGTACGTCAACAACGAGCGGGTCACCGATGCCGAGGCCGTCCTCGCGCCCGCGCAGCTCCTGCATGGCCGGTACGTCGTCCTGAGGAAGGGCAAGCGCAGCATGGCCGGTGTCGAGGTTCTGCGTTAGGTGCGGCATGCCGGTTTGCCTCGCGGGGCCAGCCTGAGTAATGTTCTTCCCGTCGTCCCGGACGGCGGGCGCGCGGCCTCGGCCGAGCGACCGGCACCGGGCGGCGCAACCCACTTCAGCCCATCTATTCAGCGCCTCCGGGCGACCGGTGACGCTGCGGCAGTATGGACGGTTGTGGGCCGGATCAGGTGGATCCTCGAAGTTTGACGGAACCCGCCGGAACCGGTAAGTTAGACGAGTTGCCCCAAAACAGGTCGAGAGGCCTGCGATGGTGTGCGCTTGATCCTTGAGAACTCAACAGCGTGCCAAAAGTCGACGAAGACAGTAACGCCCCGTCGACAGGAGCCGGAGCCTCCTCGGAGGTCCTGGTTTCTGTCTGCGGATTCCTTTGGTAAGACCGGCTCCTTTCTGATGAAAGGAGCCACTTGCCGGGATACTCCGTTTTGTCGGTTAGATCGCGTTTGCGGTTTTACCGGATAGATTTTAACGGAGAGTTTGATCCTGGCTCAGGACGAACGCTGGCGGCGTGCTTAACACATGCAAGTCGAGCGGTAAGGCTCCTTCGGGAGTACACGAGCGGCGAACGGGTGAGTAACACGTGAGTAACCTGCCCTCAACACAGGGATAAGCCCGGGAAACTGGGTCTAATACCGGATATGAACTCGGTTGGCATCAACTGAGTTGGAAAGTGTTAGCGGTTGAGGATGGACTCGCGGCCTATCAGCTTGTTGGTGGGGTAATGGCCCACCAAGGCGAAGACGGGTAGCCGGCCTGAGAGGGTGACCGGCCACACTGGGACTGAGACACGGCCCAGACTCCTACGGGAGGCAGCAGTGGGGAATATTGGACAATGGGCGAAAGCCTGATCCAGCAACGCCGCGTGAGGGATGACGGCCTTCGGGTTGTAAACCTCTTTCAGCAGGGACGAAGCGCAAGTGACGGTACCTGCAGAAGAAGCACCGGCCAACTACGTGCCAGCAGCCGCGGTAATACGTAGGGTGCAAGCGTTGTCCGGAATTATTGGGCGTAAAGGGCTCGTAGGCGGTCCGTTGCGTCGGGAGTGAAAACTTGGGGCTTAACCCCAAGCATGCTTTCGATACGGGCGGACTAGAGGTAGGCAGGGGAGAATGGAATTCCTGGTGTAGCGGTGGAATGCGCAGATATCAGGAGGAACACCGGTGGCGAAGGCGGTTCTCTGGGCCTTACCTGACGCTGAGGAGCGAAAGCGTGGGGAGCGAACAGGATTAGATACCCTGGTAGTCCACGCTGTAAACGTTGGGCGCTAGGTGTGGGGAACATTCCACGTTCTCCGTGCCGCAGCTAACGCATTAAGCGCCCCGCCTGGGGAGTACGGCCGCAAGGCTAAAACTCAAAGGAATTGACGGGGGCCCGCACAAGCGGCGGAGCATGCGGATTAATTCGATGCAACGCGAAGAACCTTACCTGGGTTTGACATATAGGGAAAACTGCTAGAGATAGCAGGTCCGTAAGGGCCCTATACAGGTGGTGCATGGCTGTCGTCAGCTCGTGTCGTGAGATGTTGGGTTAAGTCCCGCAACGAGCGCAACCCTCATCCTATGTTGCCAGCGGATAATGCCGGGGACTCATAGGAGACCGCCGGGGTCAACTCGGAGGAAGGTGGGGATGACGTCAAGTCATCATGCCCCTTATATCCAGGGCTTCACGCATGCTACAATGGCCGGTACAAAGGGCTGCGAAACCGCAAGGTAGAGCGAATCCCAAAAAGCCGGTCTCAGTTCGGATTGGGGTCTGCAACTCGACCCCATGAAGTCGGAGTCGCTAGTAATCGCAGATCAGCAACGCTGCGGTGAATACGTTCCCGGGCCTTGTACACACCGCCCGTCAAGTGACGAAAGTCGGCAACACCCGAAGCCGGTGGCCCAACCCTTGTGGAGGGAGCCGTCGAAGGTGGGGCTGGCGATTGGCACTAAGTCGTAACAAGGTAGCCGTACCGGAAGGTGCGGCTGGATCACCTCCTTTCTAAGGAGCATTTTGGTGCCGCTCATCGGCATCCAGACATCGTTGGTCGAGCATGTGTCTCGACACGATGATGCTCACTAGTGGAACGTCGACTATTTGGCGCTCGTACATCACGAACCCAGTCAGTACTGCCAGTTCCTGGCGTGGAACCTCTGGGGGACGACGACGGGCGTCAGGCACGTTGTTGGGTCCTGAGGGATCAAGCATGAGCTGATACCTCTGGGCCACCCACCACCGAACGACCCGCGAATGCGGTTACGCGGTGAACGCTGGGTAGGAACCGCCCGTTTCTTGAGAACTGCATAGTGGACGCGAGCATCTCAATAAGATTTACCTTTGTAGTGACAAGCTACTAAGGGCATATGGTGGATGCCTTGGCACCAAGAGCCGAAGAAGGTCGTAGGAGCCTGCGATAAGCCCCGGGAAGTTGGCAACCGAGCTGTGATCCGGGGATGACCGAATGGGGAAACCCAGCTGGAGTCATGTCCAGTTACCGACGCCTGAACACATAGGGCGATCGGAGGGAACGTGGGGAAGTGAAACATCTCAGTACCCACAGGAAGAGAAAACAACCGTGATTCCGTAAGTAGTGGCGAGCGAACGCGGAAGAGGCTAAACCGCACAGGTGTGACAGCCGGCAGGCGTTGCCTGTGTGGGGTTGTGGGGCCGCTTGGTTGGATCTGCCGATCCAACAGAGAGTAAGAAACCGTTGCTGAAGTCGAACAGTGCTGGAAAGCCTGGGCGCAGAGGGTGATACCCCCGTACACGAAAGGCAACGGCTCTCGAGCGTTACCCCGAGTAATACGGAACCCCTGAAATTCCGTATGAATCCGTCGGGACCACCCGATAAGCCTAAATACTCCTTGGTGACCGATAGCGGACAAGTACCGTGAGGGAAAGGTGAAAAGTACCCCAGGCGGGGAGTGAAATAGTACCTGAAACCATATGCCTACAAACCGTTGGAGCAGTTCTTCGGAACTGTGACAGCGTGCCTTTTGAAGAATGAGCCTGCGAGTTAGTGGTACGTGGCGAGGTTAACCCGGGTGGGGAAGCCGTAGCGAAAGCGAGTCCAAATAGGGCGATTCAGTCGCGTGCTCTAGACCCGAAGCGGAGTGATCTACCCATGGGCAGGGTGAAGCGCCGGTAAGACGACGTGGAGGCCCGAACCCACCAGGGTTGAAAACCTGGGGGATGACCTGTGGGTAGGGGTGAAAGGCCAATCAAACTCCGTAATAGCTGGTTCTCCCCGAAATGCATTTAGGTGCAGCGTCGCGTGTTTCTTACCGGAGGTAGAGCACTGGATGGTCTAGGGGGCCTATCAGCTTACCGAAATCAGCCAAACTACGAATGCCGGTAAGTGAGAGCGCGGCAGTGAGACTGCGGGGGATAAGCTCCGTGGTCGAGAGGGAAACAGCCCAGATCATCAGCTAAGGCCCCTAAGCGATTGCTAAGTGGAAAAGGATGTGAAGTCGCAGAGACAACCAGGAGGTTGGCTTAGAAGCAGCCACCCTTGAAAGAGTGCGTAATAGCTCACTGGTCAAGTAATTTTGCGCCGACAATGTAGCGGGGCTCAAGCAATCCGCCGAAGCTATGACATTTACACATGTACTCGGCGTCACTTCGGTGACGTCCAGGTGTGTGGATGGGTAGGGGAGCGTCGTGTGGCGAGAGAAGCGGCGGAGTGATCCAGCCGTGGATGCCACACGAGTGAGAATGCAGGCATGAGTAGCGAAAGAAGGGTGAGAAACCCTTCCGCCGAATGACCAAGGGTTCCAGGGTCAAGCTAATCTGCCCTGGGTAAGTCGGGACCTAAGGCGAGGCCGAGAGGCGTAGTCGATGGACAACGGGTTGATATTCCCGTACCGGTTCTGGCGCGACCATGACGAACCCAGCGATGCTAAGTGCCCGAATCCGATGAGGTCTTCGGACCGAATTGGAGGAACGCACGACCCAAGCTGGTAGTAGTCAAGCGATGGGGTGACGCAGGAAGGTAGCCCAACCACGGCGATGGTTGTCCGTGGGTAAGGCCGCAGGGCTGGCATAGGTAAATCCGTGCCAACAAGCCCGAGAGCTGACACCGAGCCGACTTAGGCGAAGTGGGTGATCCTATGCTGTCGAGAAAAGCCTCTAGCGAGCTCCAGAGCCGCCCGTACCCCAAACCGACTCAGGTGGTCAGGTAGAGAATACCAAGGCGATCGAGATAACCATGGTTAAGGAACTCGGCAAAATACCCCCGTAACTTCGGGAGAAGGGGGGCCTGAACCGTGAAGGCACTAGCTGCCGGCAGCGGTGAAGGCCGCAGAGACCAGGCCCAAGCGACTGTTTACTAAAAACACAGGTCCGTGCTAAGTCGAAAGACGATGTATACGGACTGACG
The DNA here is from genome assembly GCA_009377795.1 of Propionibacteriales bacterium. GTDB lineage: Bacteria > Actinomycetota > Actinomycetes > Propionibacteriales > Nocardioidaceae > WHTJ01. Next base: position 49,449 of record WHTJ01000008.1, read on the forward strand.
CCTGCCCGGTGCTGGAACGTTAAGGGGACGTGTTAGTGGACTTCGGTCCGCGAAGCGCTGAACTTAAGCGCCAGTAAACGGCGGTGGTAACTATAACCATCCTAAGGTAGCGAAATTCCTTGTCGGGTAAGTTCCGACCTGCACGAATGGCGTAACGACTCGGGCGCTGTCTCAACCATGGACTCGGCGAAATTGCACTACGAGTAAAGATGCTCGTTACGCGCGGCAGGACGGAAAGACCCCGGGACCTTTACTACAGCTTGGTATTGGTGTTTGGTTCGGCTTGTGTAGGATAGGTGGGAGACTTTGAAGCATGGACGCCAGTTCGTGTGGAGTCAACGTTGAAATACCACTCTGGTCGTACTAGATATCTAACCTAGGTCCGTGATCCGGATCAGGGACAGTGCCTGGTGGGTAGTTTAACTGGGGCGGTTGCCTCCTAAAAGGTAACGGAGGCGCCCAAAGGTTCCCTCAGCCTGGTTGGCAATCAGGTGTTGAGTGCAAGTGCACAAGGGAGCTTGACTGTGAGAGAGACATCTCAAGCAGGGACGAAAGTCGGGACTAGTGATCCGGCGCTGGCATGTGGAAGCGGCGTCGCTCAACGGATAAAAGGTACCCCGGGGATAACAGGCTGATCCTCCCCAAGAGTCCATATCGACGGGATGGTTTGGCACCTCGATGTCGGCTCGTCGCATCCTGGGGCCGGAGTAGGTCCCAAGGGTTGGGCTGTTCGCCCATTAAAGCGGCACGCGAGCTGGGTTTAGAACGTCGTGAGACAGTTCGGTCCCTATCCGCCGCGCGCGCAGGAAACTTGAGAAGGCCTGTCCCTAGTACGAGAGGACCGGGATGGACGAACCTCTGGTGTGCCAGTTGTTTCGCCAGAAGCACGGCTGGTTAGCTACGTTCGGCAGTGATAACCGCTGAAAGCATCTAAGCGGGAAGCACGCTTCAAGATGAGGTTTCCCACTGGTTAACCAGGTAAGGCCCCCAGCAGATCACTGGGTACATAGGCCGGAAGTCGAAGGCAGTAATGTACGAAGCTGACCGGTACTAATAGGCCGAGGGCTTGTCCTACACCATTTCTTATTTGTTTGCGTCCACTATGCGGTTCCCGAGATGCGGTCGGGCCCATTCATTTGGGTATGACACATCTCCATAGAGTCTCGGCGACCATGGCGAAGGGGAAACACCCGGCTCCATTCCGAACCCGGAAGTTAAGCCCTTCAGCGCCGATGGTACTGCGTGGGAGACCACGTGGGAGAGTAGGACGTCGCCGGACATTTTTATCAGGGCCACCCGGTAGCGGGTGGCCCTGATTCATGTCCACACTTGTGCGGTGGCCCGAGGCGTCCGCCATCGCGGCGACGCCGTCGAGGACCAGGAGGAGTGCGCGATGCCACCGGAGCGGCGTTCCCGGCGACGTCCCCCACCCAAGGAGCAGGACGCTGCTCCCGAGGTGCCCGAGGGCGTGACCGGTAAGGAGCTCGATCGGTCGGTCCGCCAGCAACTGCGCTCGCTACCGGACAGGCTCGCCGGCACGGTGGCCCGCCATCTGGTGGCGGCCGGCGTGCTGCTCGACACCGATCCGGAGGAGGCGTACCGGCACACCCTCGCGGCCCGCACCAGGGCGTCTCGCCTCGCGGTCGTCCGCGAGGCGTGCGGCGAGGCGGCGTATCGCGCCGGGCACTACGCGGAGGCGCTGGCCGAGCTGCGGGCCGCCCGCCGGATCAACGGAGCGGCCGACTACCTGCCGCTGATCGCCGACTGCGAACGCGCCCTGTCCAGGCCGGAACGCGCCCTCGCCGTGGCGAAGGACGACGGGGCCGACCGACTCGATCGCGCGGCGCGGGTCGAACTGGCGATCGTGATCGCGGGCGCACGGCTGGATCTCGGCCAGCCGGACATGGCGGTCCGCCTGCTCGAGGGCGTCGGTCCGGGAAGCGATGCCCACGCACCGTGGATCGCCCGTCTGCGGTACGCGTACGCCGATGCGCTGCTGGCCGGCGGACGGCGGACCGAGGCGATCGAGTGGTTCCATCGTGCCGTCGCCGCCGACAGCCACCACGTGACCGACGCCGTCGAGCGGCTCGAGCAGCTGGACTCCTGAACGGGCCGGGCCGGATTTGGTCCACAGCCACGTCGAACCCCCCGGATTCTCCACAGCGTCGCCGTCCGAGCTGGCAACGGCTCGCGTCGCCTCGGAGGGTGGGGCCCGGAGGTGTTCGATGCCCACGACCGAAGAAGACTCTGAATCGTTCGCCGATCATCTCAACGAGGTGCGGCTACGGGGGCGTCTCGCGAGCTCGGCGACTCAGCGGGAGCTGCCCAGCGGCGACCAGCTGGTGGTGTTCCGGGTCATCGTCGACCGGCCAAGATCCCGTGGTGAGCCGCGCCGGCGCATCGACGCACTCGAGTGTGTCGCGTGGTCCGCGAGGATCCGTCATACCGTCCTGCGCTGGTCGCCCGGCGAGCTGGTGGATGTCGAGGGCCATCTGCGGCGGCGGTTCCGTCGTACGGACGACGGTCCGGTGAGCCGGGTCGAGGTCGAGGTGGTGCGGGCACGCTGTGTTCGATGAGTCGAGGCCACGGGCGGGGTCTAGGGTGTGGTCGCGGACGCCCGATCCAGCAGGCGCATCACGAAACCCATCCGCGGTTTGGGTCCGAAGGAGGTCGACTTACGCGGCAGTCTCCGTCCGGTCGCGGCGGCGGCCAGCACGGTGGAGACATCCGGCGGACGCACGAGCAGGATCGGCTCGAGGTTTGTGGCGGTGTGCGAGATGAGCTCGGTCCTGTCCTCGACGATGGGGGGGAAGGACGTCCTCGTGCGGGAGCACGATCCGCTCGGAGAAGTCGCACAGGCCGAGTGCGCCGATCAGGCCGCGTACAGCGCCGGAGTCCCACCGGTACTCGTACACGTAGAGGCCGGGCTGCTCGTCGAGTCGAAGGACGTCCGCCGCCTGCCAGGCGTCCAGCAGCCGGACCACATCGGCGTACGACGTCGCCCCGCTCAACCGGCGTGGCAGGATCAGCCGGACGACGTTGTGGGGATGCCGGGCGAGCAACTGCGGCACGGTCTCGGCGTCAAGGACGTCGTACGGCGGCGCCGTGACCGCGCCCGGGTCGTCGACGCTGGGTCCGTACCGCAGTCCGCGAAACGGTGCCAGCACCAGACCGGGTGCGCGCGCGTCTTCGGACACCGCGGCATCCTAGTCTCGGTCGTCGGGGCAGTGAGAGGAGACCGTGTGCCGGACACGAAGCCGCGCCATGGGAGCGCATTCGGAAGCGCTTCGCGACCCTTGGTCGAGATCTACGACACGGCGATCTTCGACCTGGACGGCGTGGTCTACGTAGGTGGCGAGGCCGTGAAGGGCGCTCCCGAGCTGATCGCGAAGATGCGAGACGCGGGAGTGCTCGCCGCCTACGTCACGAACAACGCGTCCCGGCCCCCGGCGGCGGTCGCGGAGCGACTGCGGCGGATCGGGGTGCACGCCGAGACCGCGGACGTGGTCACGTCGGCACAGGCCGCGGCGCGGCTCGTGGCGGCACGGGTTCCCAGCCGGGCGAGGGTACTGGTCGTGGGTGGGGACGGGCTCGCGGCCGCGCTCGCGGAGCAAGGGTTGACCCCGGTCTGGTCGGTCGCCGAGGATCCGGCCGCGGTGGTCCAGGGCTTCCATCCGGATGTGGGATGGCGGCTGCTGGCCGAGGGGACGGCCGCTGTCGAGTCCGGCCTGCCGTGGATCGCCTCGAACCTGGATTCGACCCTGCGTACGGCCACCGGCCGCGCCCCTGGGAACGGGCTGCTCGTCGGGGTGATCGCGGGTGCGACCGGCCGGCGCCCAGTGGTGGCCGGAAAGCCGGAACCGGCGTTGTTCGCCGAGACCATGCTGCGGGTGGGTGCGGATCGTCCCCTGGTGGTGGGTGACCGCCTGGACACCGACATCGAGGGCGCCGTGCGCAGTGCGATGGACTCGCTGTTGGTAATGACTGGCGTCACGGACGTGGTCACCCTCGCCTCGGCGCCGGTCGGCCTGCGCCCGACGTACGCGTCGTCCGACCTGCGGGGGCTCTTCGAGCCGCATCCTGCGGCTGAACGCGTGCCGCAGGGCCGGCGATGCGGAGGATGGACGGCCTCTCGCGGCCGCGACGCCGACGACATCGAGCTGGTCGGCGAGGGCGACGTGGACGACGCGTTGCGCGTACTGGTCAGCTACTGCTGGGATCGCGCGGACACCACCGGAGAGGCCCCGATCGCGGACCGGGTGGCTTCGGCGTGGCGGGCGGCCGCCGCGTGAGCGCAAAGCCGTGTCCCCAGAGGCAGCATTCCGGGTGCCGGGACGGCTACGGTAGGACGGTCCGCTGCTCATCACGAGGCGACGGGAGACACGCAGTGACTGACTATGGAGATCCTCGGGTCGACGACGCGGTCCGCAGGCTCGACGAGCTGGCCGAACGGCCGGTCCGCGACCATGTGGAGGTGTTCGAGGACATCCATGAGCGGTTCCGCGATGCGCTCGCCGACCCGTCGTCGGGCGATCCGGTGGAGGCCGCGACGGCGGACGCTGAAGCGGCCGGAGCCGGAATGGTGGTGGCCGACGCAGCGGAGGCCGAGGTGGCGGAGGGGAGCGGCCCCGGAGAGCCGGCCGGGTGGCGGCCGGAGGGTACGCCGCCCTCCGGCGCACGGTCGGCGGACTGACCTCGAGTCGCCGGCGCGCTGGCTATGAACGCCCCCCATCGACTCGACGTCGCCCTGGTGCGCCGTAACCTCGCCCGCTCGCGCGAGCAGGCGGTGAGGATGATCGTGTCCGGACGCATCATCGTCGACGGGCATACCGCCCACAAACCCGCGCAGCCGGTCAGGTGCGGCAGCCACGTCGAGGTCGTGCCGAACGGCGAGGACCCGGAGTACGTCTCGCGCGGTGGGGAGAAGCTGGCCGGCGCGCTGGCCGTCTTCGGCCGGCGCGGCCTGCGGGCGAAGGGGCGCCGTTGCCTCGACCTGGGTGCGTCCACCGGCGGCTTCACCGACGCGCTCCTGCACGAGGGCGCGAGCGAGGTCGTGTGCGTCGACGTGGGACGCCGCCAGCTGGTCGCGCCGCTGCGCGACGACCCGCGAACCACCGTTCTCGAGAGCACCGATGCGCGGGAGGTGACCCAGGAGCAGATCGGCGGCCGCGCGGATCTCGTGGTGGCGGACCTCTCGTTCATCTCGTTGACCCTCGTGCTCCCGGTCCTCGACCACCTGACGACCCCATCCGCGGACGCCGTCGTACTCGTGAAGCCGCAGTTCGAGGTAGGACGTGGCCGGCTGGGCAAGCACGGCGTCGTGCGGGAGCCACGGTTACGCCTCGAGGCGGTACGCCGGGTGGTCGCCGCCGCTCACGATCTCGGATGGGGCCTGCAGGACGTCGTGCCGAGCCCGCTGCCCGGACCGGCCGGAAACGTCGAGTACTTCCTGTGGCTGCGCGCGGGTCCCGCACACGCGGACGAGAAGGCGATCGACCACGCGGTCAGAACCGGCCCCGGCGGTGAGAAGGTGTCGGAGTGACCCGCACCGTGTTCGTGGTACTCCATACCGGACGTCGCGAAGCGATCGACGTCGCCCGGCGTACCGTCACGGGGCTGATCGAGGCGGGGCTCAGCGTCCGCATGCTGGACGACGAGGCCGCGGAGGTCGGCATCGACGGGGTCGAGACCGTCGCCGCCGGCGGCGCCGCGACCCGGGACTGCGAGATCGTGGTCGTGATCGGCGGGGACGGGACGATCCTGCGCGGCGCGGAGCTCACCCGCGGTTCGGGCACACCGCTGCTCGGCGTCAACCTCGGCCACATGGGGTTCCTCGCGGAGGCCGAGCGCGACGATCTGGACTACACCGTCGACCATGTGGTGAAGCAGGCCTACGACGTGGAGGAACGGCTGACGCTCGATGTCGCCGTACGCCGGGACGGCGAGGTGCTCACCGAGCAATGGGCGCTCAACGAGGCGGCGGTGGAGAAGGCCGCCCGCGAGCGGATGCTCGAGCTGGTCGTGGAGATCGACGGTCGCCCGCTGTCGCGGTGGGCCTGTGACGGCGTGGTCTGTGCGACGCCGACCGGCTCGACGGCGTACGCGTTCAGCGCCGGCGGCCCGGTGGTGTGGCCCGAGGTCGAGGCTCTGCTGATGGCGCCGATCAGCGCGCACGCGTTGTTCGCCCGTCCGATGGTGATCGCACCCGACTCGGTGGTCGCGGTCGAGGTGCTGGCCGACACGCAGGGCGCGGGAGTGTTGTGGTGCGACGGCCGGCGTACGGTCGAGCTCCCGCCGGGGGCGAGGATCGAGGTACGCCGGGGAGAGCTCCCGGTCCGGCTGGCCCGGCTGCACCGTGCGCCGTTCACCGACCGGCTGGTGGCGAAGTTCGACCTCCCCACCATGGGCTGGCGGGGAGGTCAGCGCCGTGCCGACCGGACCGCCGGTCCCGCGACCCGGAGCGCGGGGAGCGCCGGGAACGATCGGAGCACCCGCAGCCACACCGGCACCCGCCCGGGCCCGGGCTCCACGGGTGAGCGGGATGCTTGAGGAGCTGCGGCTGACCGGCCTGGGGGTCATCGACGAGGCCGTGCTCGAGTTCGGTCCGGGCTTCACCGCGGTCACGGGCGAGACCGGCGCGGGCAAGACCATGGTCGTCACCGCGCTTGGGTTGTTGCTCGGTGCGCGCGCGGACTCGCAGCTGGTGCGGTCCGGAGCCACCAAGGCGCGCATCGAGGGCAGGGTGGGCTTCGCCGGCTCGGCCGAGCTGAAGAGCCTGCTGGCAGACCTGGACGCCGACGTCGACGAGTCTTCGCTGATCCTGACCAGGGTGCTCTCGGCGGAGGGACGTTCGCGTGCGCTGGTGGGTGGTGCGTCGGTGCCGGTGAGCCGGTTGTCCGCGGTGGCCGATTCGCTGGTGGCCGTGCACGGCCAGTCCGACCAGCACCGCCTGCTGCGGCCGGGGCGGCAGCGGGAGGCGCTGGACGGGTATGCGGGAGCGGGCGTGCGGGAGCCGCTCACCGAGTACCGCGAGCTCTACTCCCGGCTGCGGGCAGCGGAGGCCGAGCTGGCCGAGGTCACGGCCTCGATGCGCGAGCGCGCGCGGGAGGCCGACATGCTGCGGATCGGCCTGGCCGAGGTCGAGGAGGTCGCGCCGCAGCCGGGCGAGGACCGCGAGCTGCTGGCCGAGGAGGGCAGGCTGGCGCATGCCGATGCATTGCGTACGTCGGCTCAGGAGGCGGGCCTCGCGCTCACCGGTGACGAGCAGCTCATGGGCTCCGACGCGCTGGCCCGGCTGGAGGACGCCCGCAAGGCCCTGGACTCCGTACGGGACCACGATCCCGATGCCGCCCGGCTCGCCGACCGGGTCGCGGAGGTGACATATCTGGTGGCGGACCTCGGTTCGGACGTCGCGTCGTACGCCTCGGCGATCGACTCGGACCCGGCGCGGCTGGCGTGGGTGCAGGAGCGGCGGGCGGCGCTGGGTGGGCTGCGGCGCAAGTACGGCGACACGATCGACGACGTACTCCAATGGGCCGCCGACGGCGCCGAGCGGCTGCTGGATCTCGACGGCACTGACCAGCGCATCGAGGAGCTGGAGGCCCGGGTCGCGGAGCTGCGCGACCGGCTGGCCGTGGTCGCGGCCGAGCTGACTGCCGCCCGGACGGCGGCGGCGGAGCGGCTCGCCGAGGAGGCCACCGGGGAGCTGGGCGACCTGGCGATGCCGCATGCCCGGCTCGAGGTGCGGGTCACGCAGCGGCCGGACGAGACCGGGCTGCGGGTGGGTGATGCGATGCTCGCGTTCGGACCGAACGGCGTCGACCAGGTCGCCATCCTGCTGGCCGCCAACAGCGAGTCGGAGCCGCTGCCGCTCGACCGCGGTGCCTCAGGTGGGGAGATGTCCCGGGTGATGCTCGCCCTGGAGGTCACCCTGGCCGGCCGGAACCCGGTTCCCACACTGGTCTTCGACGAGGTGGACGCCGGAGTCGCCGGGCGGGCGGCCGTGGAGATCGGCCGCCGGCTGGCCCGGCTGGCCCGCGATTCGCAGGTGCTCGTGGTCACCCATCTGCCGCAGGTTGCGGCGTTTGCCGATCGGCACTTCGCGGTGGTCAAGAGCGACGACGGCACGGTGAGCACCAGCGGACTGCACCCCCTGGACCGTCCTGGACGGATCGCCGAGCTGTCCCGGATGCTCGCCGGGCTGGACGACTCCGAGACCGCACACGCCCACGCCGAGGAGCTGTTGGCCCTCGCCGAACAGGAGACCGCGGACGGTAAGGCGGGCAACCCGGCGCCCGCGAACGGCCGGGCCGATAACCACGAGACCGCGGCCGGCCGAGCCGACCATCCACCGCCCGCCGACCGCCGCCGGTCGCGCACACGCCGAAGCACCTGAGGCGATCCGGCGGTAGGGTGGCCCGGCACGCGGGTGTCAGATGCGCCGAATGTCGCGCATCGGATGGGAGGATGATCGCGATGCGGACTTCTGTGCCCAAGGGCTCCCGTCGGGATTCTTTCCCCGGCGGGAGCGGTGTCGCGCGGCTGGATCGCCGTACGAGATCCCTCGTGCGGCGGCTCCGTCCCGGCGACATTGCGGTGATCGACCACATCGACCTCGACCGCGCCAATGCCGAGGCCATGGTGGGTGCACAGGTCGCGGCGGTGATCAACGTCGCGCCCTCCATCTCCGGCCGATATCCGAACCTCGGTCCACAGATATTGCTGGGCGCCGGCATCCCCCTGGTCGACGTCGACCCGGCGGTGTTCGGGTTGCTGCGCGAAGGGGACCGGCTCCGGATCGAGGGAGACCGGCTCTGGCGGGACGAGGAGCTGATCTGCCGGGTCCTGCCGCTCGACGCGGAGACCGTGGCGACCGCCACCGCGGCGGCGCGCGGCGGCATGGCCTCGCAGCTGGAGGCGTTCAGCGTGAACGCCATGGAGTTCATCCGCCGCGAGCAGGGGCTCCTGCTGGACGGCGTCGGCATGCCGCCGATGAAGACCAGCCTCGAGGGCCGTCCAGTGGTGATCGTGACCCGCACGTACGACTACGCGGCGGACCTTCACCGGATGAAGAGGTTCATCCGGGAGACCGAGCCCGTACTCATCGGCGTCGACGCCGGCGCCGACGCCCTGCTGGAGGCCGGGTACACCCCGCAGGTCGTGCTCGGCGATCTCGACACCATGTCCGATGACGTCCTCTGCAGCGGCGCCGAGGTGATCGTGCGCGCCCCTCTCGAAGGGCGGGCCAGCGGAATCGACCGGCTGGAGCGGCTCGGCGTCACCTGCCAGGTCTTCCCTACCTCGACCGCGAGCGCGGACGCCGCGATGCTGCTGGCTGACGCGCGGGGCGCGAGGCTCATCGTGACCGTCGGCAGTCACGCGAGCCTCGAGGAGTTCCTCGACGAGGGTCATTCGAGCATGGCCAGCACGTTCCTCACCCGGCTGCGGGTGGGCCGTACGCTGGTCGACCCGCGGGCCGTCCAGCGGCTGTACCAGTCCCGGGTCCAGACGTGGCAGCTGCTGCTGGTCGCGCTGGCCGGGCTGCTGGCGGTGGCGCTGGCGGTCTCCGCGACGCCGATCGGGCAGGGGTGGTTCGGCGATCTCTTCTCGGCGGTCGAGGACGCGTGGACCGGCACTATGGGGTGGCTGTGGTGACCAGGACCCGCTACCTCGTGGTCGTGGCCGCCGTGATGTTGTTCTCGCTGGCGATCGGCATCGCCCTGGGCGGAGGTCCGCTGCAGGGCGACCTCGCGCGGGCGATCGACGAGCCCGAGTCGAGCGGCGAGGGCCCCTCGTCCGAGGAGGTCGCGCTGCGGGAGTCCGCCGAGTTCGACGACCAGTTCGTGGCGGCGTTGTCGGACGACGTGCTGGCCGGGACGATGTCCGACCGGCGGGTGCTGCTGGTCGCTCTGCCCGGCGCCGATGAGGACACCGTCGCCGGAGTGACCGAGCAGGTCGAGGCGGCCGGCGGCATGCTCAGCACAACGCTGTGGGTCGACGAGGAACTCATCGACCCCACCGCGAAGGTGCTCGTACGGACCCTCTCCTCCCGACTGGCCAAGGAGGACCTGCCGGACTTCGAGATTCCCAAGGACACGCCGGTCTACGAGCAGGTGGGCACGGTGTTGTCCCGAGCCCTGCTCCACAATAAGAACGGCGGCGTCGCCCTGGACGATCCGGCGCGCAGCGTCTTCCAGAGCTTCGCGACCGCGGAGCTGGTGCGCGGCCGGGAGCCGGCCACTCGAGCCGACTCGGTCGTGGTGATCGCACCCGAGAGCGCGGGCGGGTCCCAGACCGCGACCGCGCAGGGGACGATCGTCAGCGCCCTGCTGACCCGGATGCGGGCGGCCAGCAACGGCGTCGTCCTCGCCGGGCCGCGGGGCTCTGCCGGACAGGGCGGCCTGGTCGCCGCCGTGCGGTCGTACGGCGAGGCCGCGGAGTCCGTGTCCACGGTCGACACGGTGGACCGCCGGTCGGGACAGATCGTGGCCGTGCTGGCGCTGGCCGAGCAGGCCGCCGATGGCGTCGGGCATTACGGGATGGGAGCCGATGCCGACAGCGCGGTCCCCGGCTCCCTGACCGGCGACTGACCGTACGGCGTACGACCGGCCGCCCCGTACCCGAGTACCCGCACGACACCGCGGCACACCGGCCGGACGGCGCGGCGTTAACCCGAATCGGCCGTCGCTTGATAGGCTGGAATCCCGTGGATGGGCGGTATCCCTCCGCCACCTCAATTTGACCACGGGAGACGTGTTGGCCGGCACAGCCCAGACCAAGCATCTGTTCGTCACCGGGGGCGTCGCCTCCTCGCTCGGCAAGGGCCTCACCGCCTCGAGCCTGGGCAACCTGCTGAAGGCCCGGGGTCTCCGGGTGACGATGCAGAAGCTGGATCCCTACCTGAACGTCGACCCGGGCACGATGAACCCGTTCCAGCATGGCGAGGTGTTCGTGACCAACGACGGCGCCGAGACCGACCTGGACGTCGGGCACTACGAGCGCTTCCTCGACGTCGACCTCAGCGCGAACGCCAACGTCACGACCGGCCAGGTCTACTCCGAGGTGATCGCCAAAGAGCGCCGCGGTGACTATCTCGGCGACACCGTCCAGGTGATCCCGCACATCACCAACGAGATCAAGGACCGGATCCGTGCGATGGCCGCGCCGGACGTCGATCTCGTGATCACCGAGATCGGCGGCACGGTCGGGGACATCGAGTCCCTGCCCTTCCTCGAGGCCGCCCGTCAGGTGCGTCACGACGTGGGCCGGGACCGGTGCTTCTTCCTGCACGTCTCGCTGGTGCCGTGGATCGAGCCGTCCGGGGAGCTGAAGACGAAGCCGACCCAGCACTCGGTGGCCGCGCTTCGGTCGATCGGCATGACGCCCGACGCCATCGTGTGCCGTTCAGACCGGGAGATACCCGACGGCGTGAAGCGCAAGATCTCGATGATGTGCGACGTCGACGAGGAGGCCGTGGTGTCGGCCGCGGACGCGTCGAGCATCTACGACATCCCCAAGGTGCTGCACTCCGAGGGCCTGGACGCCTACGTCGTACGCCGGCTCAGCCTGCCGTTCCGCGACGTCGACTGGACCAGGTGGGACGACCTGCTGCGACGAGTGCATCACCCGGTGGACGAGGTCACCGTGGCCCTGGTCGGGAAGTACATCGACCTGCCCGACGCCTACCTGTCCGTCGCGGAGGCGCTGCGTCACGGGGGCTTCCACCACGAGGCCCGGGTCGTCCTGCGCTGGGTCCCCTCGGACGAGTGCGCCGACCCCAAGGGCGCGGCCAACCGGCTGCGCGACGTGGACGCGGTCTGCGTGCCCGGAGGGTTCGGCGTGCGCGGCATCGAGGGCAAGATCGGCGCCATCCGGTTCGCCCGGGAGAACAAACTCCCCGTGCTCGGGCTCTGTCTCGGCCTGCAATGTATGGCCGTCGAGTTCGCACGACACGTGGCCGATCTGGAGGGTGCCGACTCCAGCGAGTTCGACCCGCAGACCGCGCATCCGGTGATCGCGACCATGGAGGAGCAGAAGGCGATCGTCTCCGGCGGCGGAAACCTCGGCGGCACGATGCGGCTCGGCCTGTACCCGGCGATGCTGGCCGAGGGCTCGCTCGTACGGGACCTGTACGGCAAGGCGTACGTCGAGGAGCGGCACCGGCACAGGTACGAGGTGAACAACCACTACCGCACGGATCTGGAGAAGGTGGGTCTGGTGGTCAGCGGTCTCTCGCCCGACGGCGCACTCGTGGAGTTCATCGAGCTCCCGCGCGACGTGCACCCGTTTTTCGTCGGCACACAAGCACATCCCGAGCTCAGGTCGCGACCGACTCGGGCGCATCCGCTGTTCTCCGGACTGGTGGCGGCGGCGATCGACCGGCAGCGCGAGCTGCGGCTCCCGGTGGACGAGTCCGCGCTTCGGCGGGCGCCCGAACAACCCGCCGCCGCGGCCGGCGGGCCCGGCACAGCCCGGCATGCCGAGCCCGATCAGGCGAGCCTCGGGGCGAGCGCATGACCGACCGCTCCCATCCGGAGCTGCCCGGCGCGCTCGCGGATCCGGGGGTCCCGCTCGCCGACCGTGCCGAGGCGTGGCCGGTCGAGAGCTCGAGCCGGCCGTACGAGACGTCGTTCATCTCCGTGCACGAGGACGTCGTGCGTGGCCGGGACGGATCGACCTTCACCCGAGCCGCGGTGGAGCACGACGACGCGGTCGGGATCATGGCGATGGACGAGCAGGAGCGGCTGTTGCTGCTGCACCAGTACCGTCACCCGGTCCGGCATCGGCTGCTCCAGCCGCCCGCCGGGTTGCTCGACGTGCCGGGGGAGGACCCGCTCGCGGCCGCCCGGCGGGAGCTGTTCGAGGAGGGGCACGTACGGGCCGCGGACTGGCGATGGCTGGTCGACGCGTACTCCTCACCCGGGTTCACCACCGAGCGCTGGCGGGTCTTCCTGGCCAGGGACCTGCGGCCGGTCGCGGAGGCGGATCGGCACGTGGGGCAGCACGAGGAGGCCGACATGGAGATCGTCTGGGCGCCGCTGGACGAGGTGGTCGAGCAGATCTTCGTCGGCCGGATCAGCGATGGTCTACTGGTCATGGGCGCCCTGGCCTGTTGGGCGGCCCGGCACCGCGAGGGTTACGCCGCGCTGCGACCCGCGTGACTTCCCGGTCTCGGGGCGACCGTCGGGTTTACACTCGCACCGCGTGCGGTCGCCGCGATGGGGCGGGGGGCGCCGGATCGGAGGACGTCTCATGCGGATCGGTGTTCCGAAAGAGGTGAAGGATCACGAGTACCGGGTGGCGATCACGCCGTCCGGTGTCCATGAGCTGACCGCGCACGGTCACGGCGTCGTCGTCGAGGCCGAGGCCGGGTTGGGGTCCTCGATCCCGGACTCCGAGTTCGCCGCCGCGGGGGCGCGGGTGCTGCCGGACGCCGACGCCGTGTGGGGCGAGGGGGACCTGATCCTCAAGGTCAAGGAGCCGGTGGCCGAGGAGTTCGGCCGGATGCGCGAGGGGCAGGTGATCTTCACCTATCTGCATCTCGCCGCCTCGCGGGAGTGCGCCGACGCCCTGTTGGACCGCCGGGTGACCGGCATCGCGTACGAGACCGTGCAGACGCCGGCCGGACGGCTGCCGCTGCTGGCCCCGATGAGCGAGGTCGCCGGCCGGCTCGCGCCGCAGGCGGGTGCGTACCACCTGATGCGCACCGGCGGCGGACGCGGTGTGCTGATGGGCGGGGTCTCGGGGGTGTACGCCTGCAAGGTGGTCGTGCTGGGCGCCGGTGTCTCGGGCATGAACGCGGCCGCGATCGCGCTCGGCATGCAGGCCGAGGTCTTGCTATTGGACAAGAACGTCGACAAGCTCCGTGAAGCGGACCGCATCTACCAGGGCCACCTGCAGACGGTGGCCTCGAACACGCTGGAGGTCGAACGAGCCGTGGTGGACGCCGACTTGGTGATCGGGGCGGTGCTCGTTCCCGGTGCCAGGGCGCCGATGCTGGTGTCGAACGACCTGGTGTCGCGGATGAAGCAGGGCGCGGTCCTGGTCGACGTCTCCATCGACCAGGGCGGCTGTTTCGAGGACTCGCGGCCGACGACGCACGCGGACCCGACGTTCCGGGTCCACGACACCGTCTTCTACTGCGTGGCGAACATGCCCGGTGCGGTGCCGCACACCTCGACGTACGCGCTGACCAACGTCACCCTCCCGTACACCGTCGCGCTGGCCGACAAGGGGTGGCAGCAGGCGATGCGGGACGACCAGAGCCTGGCTCTCGGGCTGAACACGCACGCCGGAGCGCTGACGAACGACCCGGTCGCCTCGGCGCATGGCCTGAAGAGCCGGAAACTGCAGGAGGTCCTGGGCTGAACCGTCCGACGCCTTCCGCGTTGCAGCGGGCGGCCGCCACCTACCTCGACCATCTGAACGTCGAGCGCGGTCTGGCCGCCAACACCTTGACGTCCTACCGCCGCGACCTGCGGCGGTACACCGGCTACCTCTCCGGCCGCGGAGTCGACGACCCATCGGCGGTCCGCGAGTCCGACGTCACGGACTTTCTGATGTGGCTCCGCGAGGGCGACGAGGACCATCCGCCGTTGGGTACGGGAAGCACGGCCCGGGCCGTGGTCGCCGTACGGGGGTTCCACCGATTCCTGTGCCGGGAGGGGCTGGCCACCGCCGACCCCGCGGCCGCCGTACGGCCGCCGACCCCGGCCAAGCGGCTGCCGAAGGCGCTGCCGCTCGCCGACGTGGAGCGGATCCTCGAGGCCGCGGGTGCCGCGGGTACGGCGCTGGCGATGCGCGACCGCGCCCTGCTGGAGCTGCTCTACGGCACCGGCGCGCGGATCTCCGAGGCGGTGGGGCTGGACGTCGACGACGTCGACCTCGAGAACCGGTCCGTGCGGCTGCTCGGGAAGGGCGGCAAGGAGCGGGTGGTGCCGGTGGGCCGGTACGCCGGCGAGGCGGTGTCGGCGTACGCCGTGCGCAGCCGCCCGAAGCTGAGCGCAGCCGCCGGCCGGGGCGGCGCCGCGTTGTTCCTGAACGCGCGCGGCGGCCGGCTGTCGCGGCAGAGCGCCTGGGCGGTGCTGCGGGCGGCGGCCCGGCAGGCCGGGGTCACCGCGGACGTGTCTCCGCACACGCTCCGGCATTCGTTCGCCACCCATCTGCTCGACGGCGGCGCGGACGTCCGGGTGGTCCAGGAGCTGCTCGGACATGCCTCGGTCACGACCACCCAGGTCTACACCCTGGTCACCGTGGACAGCCTTCGCGAGGTGTACGCCGCGGCCCATCCGCGGGCCCTCGGCTGACGCCGGGGCGGACGGGCCATTGGGTGGCGTGAACTGGCTGTGATCTCGGAGATTCGGCGACCATTTCGCGCCACGCAACGTACATCTGCCGCCAGAACGCGCCGCTCGAGGTGGGGGTAGGGGGTCGCCGGGCGGCGACGCGCGGAGGAGTTATACATACACAGATTTGTCAACAGTTCATGGAACGCTTGTGCATACAGCGCGCGGCCCTGTGCACAGATGTCCGGAGCGCCTTGAAGCGGTTCTGCTCGTGCGCCTAGAGTCGCGCAGATCGGCGTCGCCGATGAGTCGGCAGAAAGGCTTGGCGGGTTGTGAAGAAATCGACCAACGCGGGATATTCAGCGGGCGATGCCACCGCACCCTCGATGCCGCCCAGACCAGTCGTCTCGATGTCGTCGGATCGGCCCGCGGCGGTGGCCACCCTGCCGTCCGCGACCGCGCCGGCCGTAGCGCCGGAGTCGTCGGCCCCTGCTCCCACGGCTCCGGTCGCCGAGGCGGCGCTGGTGACGGAGTCCGCGCCGCTGGTGGAGCCGGCTCCGGATGGTGGGCCGCTGGGGCCCACCGGGCGCCCGATGCCGGATCTGCCCGACCCACCCCCGCGGACCAGCCATGGGCCGGCCCGGATCATCGCGATGTGCAACCAGAAGGGCGGCGTCGGCAAGACCACGACCACGATCAACCTCGGGGCCGCCCTCGCGGAGTACGGCCGCCGCGTGCTGCTGGTCGACTTCGACCCGCAGGGCTCGCTGTCGGTCGGCCTGGGCTTCAACCCGCACGAGTGGGAGCAGTCGATCTACGACCTGCTGCTGTCCGACGACGGCGACGTGAGCGACGTGGTCCAGCACACCGAGATGGAGGGTCTCGACCTGCTGCCGTCGAACATCGACCTGTCGGCGGCCGAGGTGCAGTTGGTCGGCGAGGTCGCCCGCGAGCAGACGCTCGCCCGCGTGCTGACGCCGGTGATGAAGCACTACGACGTCGTCCTGATCGACTGCCAGCCCTCGTTGGGCCTGCTCACGATCAACGCGCTCACCGCCGCGCACGGCGTGATCGTGCCGCTCGAATGCGAGTACTTCGCGCTTCGCGGCGTCGCGTTGCTCAAGCACACCATCGACAAGGTCACCCAGCGGCTCAACCCCAGCCTGCGCATCGACGGCGTTCTGGGCACGATGTTCGACGGCCGGACCCTCCACAGTCGCGAGGTAATGGAGCGGCTGGTGGACGCCTGGGGTGAGTCCGTCTTCCACACCGTCATCCGGCGTACGGTGAAGTTCTCCGACTCGACGGTCGCGGGCGAGCCGATCACGACGTACGCCGCGGACTCCTCGGCCGCGGAGGCGTACCGTCAGCTCGCGAGGGAGGTGTTGGTGCGTTGTCCCGACGAGTGAGCCTTCCCGGAGCCGATGAGCTGTTCCGGAGGACGTCGGAGACCCCGCAGCCACATCCCCTGGAACCGGTGCCGGATGCGCCGCCGGACCCGGAACCGGTTCCGGAGCCGGAAGGTCGTGCGCCCGCCGAGCGGGCGCGCCTCGCCCGGGTCCGTCCCGATCGCACCTCGAGCGGCCGGGTGAAGCACGACGAGAAGATGACCGTCTACATCACCGCCGACGAGCTGCTGGAGATCGAGCACGCCCGGCTGGTTCTGCGCCGGTCCCTGGGCTCGGCGGTGGACCGCGGCCGCCTGGTCCGGGCCGCGGTGGCGATGGCGCTGGCCGATCTCGACGAGCACGGCGCGGACAGCCAGCTCGTACGCCGGCTCGACGGCTCGTGAGCGGGCATACCCACGAGCTGTCATACGATGCGTGCGCAATGGCGCATTGTTGGCATGACACGTCGGAGGAGGTCGCGTGAGTGCGGAGCTGGCTCACGAGGCCGAGGGATCCTCCACCCAGACCTTCGCGGTGCATCTGGACAACTTCGAAGGGCCGTTCGACCTGCTCCTGGGCCTGATCGCCAAGCACAAGCTGGACATCACCGAGGTCGCGCTGTCCCGGGTGACCGACGAGTTCATCGCGTACGTCAAGGCGCTCGGTCCTGGACAGGACCTCGAGCAGACCTCGCACTTCCTGGTGGTGGCGTCCACCCTGCTCGACCTCAAGGCGGCCCGGCTCCTCCCGCAGACCGAGGTCGAGGACGAGGAGGACCTCGCGCTGCTTGAGGCCCGCGACCTGCTCTTCGCCAGGCTGCTGCAGTACCGCGCGTACAAGCAGGTGGCGACCTTCCTCGAGGAGCGGATGGCGACCGAGTCGCGCCGGGTGCCGCGGTCGGTCGGGCTGGAGGAGCGGTTCTCGCAGTTGCTGCCCGAGGTCCTGATCGGGCTGGATCCGGCCGACTTCGCCGAGCTCGCGGCTCGTGCGCTGGAGCCGAAGCCCGAGCCGGTGATGATGCTCGGCCATCTGCACACGTCCGCGGTCAGCGTCCGCGAACAGGCCGCGCTGGTCGCCCAGCGGCTGCGCCAGTCCAGCGCGTTGAGCTTCCGGGCGCTCACCGCCGACTCGCCGGACACCGCGACGACTGTCGCGAGGTTCCTTGGCCTTCTGGAGTTGTACCGTGAAGGCGCCGTGGCATTCGACCAGGTCACACCGCTGGGGGAGCTGCACGTGCGATGGACCGGCACGGACGACGGCGAGATCGAAGTGAGCGACGAGTTCGACGGCGGGCCGAGCGCCGAGGAGGAGGCCGAATGACGGCAGGGCAGCCCTCAGACGGGACGGACCACCTGGTGGCCGTGTCCGGCGAGAGCGGCGAGACCGGTGAGGTGGAGCTCAAGTCCGCCCTCGAGGCGGTGCTGATGATCGCCGACTCCCCGCTGGACGTGACCACGCTGTCGCAGGCCGTCGGGCGCCCCACCCGTGAGGTCGCCGGAGCGCTGGACGAGCTGGCGAAGGAGTACACCGAGGACGGCCGCGGCTTCGACCTTCGCCACGTCGCGGGCGGCTGGCGGTTCTACACCCGGGACGCCCTCGCGCCGATCGTGGAGCAGTTCGTACGGGACGGGCAGCAGGCCCGGCTGACCCAGGCGTCGCTCGAGACGCTGGCCGTGGTGGCGTACAAGCAGCCGGTGAGTCGCGCCCGGGTGGCGGCGATCCGCGGGGTCAACGTGGACGGTGTGATGCGCACCCTCGTGACCCGTGGGCTGGTCGAGGAGGCGGGCACGGACCCGGAGTCCGGAGCCGTGCTCTTCCGTACGACGAGCTACTTCCTCGAACGCCTCGGGCTGAACAGCATCGACGAGCTGCCGGAGCTGGCGCCGCTGCTGCCCGAGGCCGAGGAGGCCGAGCAGCTGGAGCAGGCACCGTCATGACCGACGCCCCTGAGGGGGAGCGTCTGCAGAAGGTCCTCGCCCGGTCGGGCATCGCGAGTCGACGGGCGTGCGAGGAGATGATGCGGGCCGGCCGGGTCGAGGTGGACGGGGAGGTGGTCACTCGGCTCGGTACGCGCGTGGATCCGGCGAGCGCGGTGATCCGGGTGGACGGCGTACGCATCCCGCCGGCGAGCGCGCACGTCTACCTGGTGCTGAACAAGCCGCGGGGTGTGGTGAGCACGATGTCCGACCCGGAGGGCCGGCCGTCGCTCGCCGACCATGTGGCCGAGCGCCCCGAGCGGCTGTTCCACGTCGGGCGGCTCGACACCGACACCGAGGGCCTGATCCTGCTCACCAACGACGGTGAGTTCGCCCATCGGATGGCGCATCCGTCGTACGGCGTCCTCAAGACCTATCTCGCGCAGGTGCCCGGGCCGGTGTCCGCGAAGCTGGGCCGATGGCTGAGTGCCGGCGTGGAGCTGGAGGACGGGCTCGTCCGAGTGGACTCCCTCCGAGTGATCGAGAAGGGCGGCCGGCGAGGACTTATCGAGCTCGTACTGCACGAGGGCCGCAAGCACGTCGTGCGCCGGCTTCTCGCGCATGTCGGCTATCCGGTGCAGCGGCTGGCCCGGACCGGGATCGGTCCGGTGCGGATCGGTCAGCTCCGGCCGGGCAGCCACCGCGACCTCACCCAGGAGGAGCTGGGCGAGCTGCTGGACTCGGTGGGCCTGTGAGCACGTGCTCGCGCTGTCATGCGAGGGGTGCGCGGTGGCGCACTCTCCGCATGACACGTGGAGGTGGACGGGTGTCCGATCCGCGGCCTGGCGCTCGGCCCGCGCGCCGTGGCCTCTAGGGTGACGGGTTGGGAAGAAGACGGACTGCTTGCAGGAGGCAAACGTGGCGGTGCGCGCGGTGCGCGGGGCGACCCAGCTCGAACGCGATGAGCGCGTACATCTGCACGAGCGGGTCAGTGAGCTCGTACGCACTCTCATGGAGATCAACGCGCTCAGCGGCGACGACCTCATCAGCATTGTCTTTACCGCCACCGGCGACATCCACGCGGACTATCCGGCCTATGCCGCGCGGCGGATCGGGCTGGTCGACGTACCGCTGCTGTGCACCCGCGAGCTGGAGATCGAGGACGGCATGCCCAGGGTGGTCCGGGTTCTGGCGCACGTGGAGACCGAGCTGACCCGGGAGGACATCACGCACGTCTACCTGCACGGTGCCGCGAACCTGCGCCGCGACCTGACCCACGTGCGCGCCATCCCGGACGACTCGGACGACTCGGACGACGAATCGGCGGACGGATGAGCACCGGCGAGGAGCCGCCGTCCGGACCCGACCTGACCGGTCCGGTACTCGTGGTGGGAAGCGGGCTGATCGGGGCCTCGGTCGGGTTGGCGCTCCGCCGCCAGCGGATCACGGTCTACCTGCGCGACCAGGATCCCCAGGTGTCGGCGGTCGCCGCGAGCCGGGGCGCCGGAGATGATCGTGAACCGGCGGAGGCTCCGCAGCTCGTGGTGGTGTGCGTGCCGCCGACTCGGGTCGCGGAGGCGGTGATCGAGGCGCTGCACACCTGGCCGCGGTCGGTGGTGACCGACGTCAGCAGCATCAAGGCCGGCCCGTTCGTCGAGGTGGTGGCCGGGCTCGGGCAGGACGCGGAGCCGCTGCGTCGCTACGTGGGCGGCCATCCGATGGCCGGCAGAGAGCGGTCGGGACCGCTCGCTGCGAGCGGCAGTCTCTTCGACGGCCGGACGTGGGCGGTGACGCCGCACGAGCAGGTGGATCCGGCGGCGGTCGCCGTCGTGGAGTCGCTGGTACGGCTGTGCGGAGCGAACCTGCTCACGATGAGCCCGGCGGATCACGACACGGCGGTGGCCCGGATCTCGCACCTGCCGCACGTACTCGCCGTACTCGCGGCCGCCAGGCTCGAGGGCGCACCCCCGGACCAGATGGTGCTCAGCGGGCAGGGCCTGCGCGACGTGACCCGGGTCGCGGCCGGCGATCCCGGACTCTGGCGGCAGATCCTCCGCGCGAACGCCTCGCCGGTGCGCGACCTGCTCGTACAGGTCAAGGACGACCTCGACGAGCTGATCGCGCAGCTGGAAAAGACCGAACCGGATGTCGACGGGTTGCTTCGCCGCGGGGCGACCGGCACGCGCGCCATTCCCGGCAAGCACGGCGGACCGGCGCGGTCGCTGGACACGCTGTACGTCGTGGTGCCCGACCAGCCGGGCGAGCTGGGCAGGTTGTTCGCCGCGGCGGGGGACGCCGGGGTGAACATCGAGGACGTCCGGATCGACCACGATCTCGGGCGGCCGTCCGGCCTGCTCGAGCTGGCCGTCCCGGAGTCGGCCGGGCCCACACTGGCGGCGGCACTGTCCGAGCGGGGCTGGGTCGTGCACAGGTAGCCTCGCCCTAGGCGGAGCAGCGAAGATGTGGAGACCGTGGGCGGAGAACGTACAACGAGTGCCGACCTGATCGTGGCCGTGGACGGCCCGTCCGGATCGGGCAAGTCGAGCACGGCGCGATCGGTCGCGAGCCGGCTCGGCCTGCGCTACCTGGACACCGGTGCGATGTACCGGGCCGTGACCTGGGCGGCGCTGACCGCGGGCCTCGACCTGGACGACCGGGATGCGGTGGCCGCGCTCGCTCGCACGACCGCGCTCGAGGTCGGAACCGACCCGGCCGCTCCGACCGTGCACGTCGGCGGGATGGACGTGACGAAGGCCGTCCGTGAGCCCCGGATCTCCGCCGCGGTGAGCCGGGTCGCGACGAACCTCGACGTCCGGGAGCTGCTGGTGAAGCGCCAGCAGGAGCTGATCGGCTCCGGCGGGGTGGTCGTCGAGGGCCGCGACATCACGACGGTCGTCGCCCCCGACGCGGACGTCAAGATCCTGCTCACCGCCGAGGCCGACACCCGGATGGCGCGTCGGAGTGCCGAGCTCGCCGGGTCGGCCGACCCGCCGGACGAGGACGCGCTGCGCGATCAGGTGCTCCGCCGCGATCGGGACGACTCGACGGTGGCCCGCTTCCTGGCTCCGGCGCCGGGAGCGGTCGTGATCGACACCACCTCACACACGCTGGAGGAGATCACCGACCGGATCGTCGATCTCGCCGGGGGCTCTCGGTGAGACATGACGAGTTGCCGCGCACCGACGACGTGCCCCGGTTGCCCGTCCGCATCGGGCGGGCGGTACGTCCGGTCGGCATGCGGGTCCTCCGCGGTTGGTACGACGTACACGTCCACGGCGCGGACCGGGTACCGCGGACCGGACCGGTACTGCTGGCGTCGAACCACATGGGCATCCTCGACGGCCCGATGCTCATCGCGGTGTGCCCGCGCTATGTGCATGCCCTGGTCAAGCGGGAGATGTTCGACGGGAAGGCGGGGGCGGCGTTCCGGGCGTTCGGGCAGATCTCGCTGGAACGCCAGCAGATCGACGTGCGTGCGGTCAAGCAGGCGATCCGGGTCCTGCGAGACGGCGACGTGGCCGCCATCTACCCGGAGGGGACCCGCGGCAACGGGGACTTCGGGCATGTCCGGCTCGGGGTGGCATACCTCGCATTGGTGACGGGAGCGCCGGTCGTCCCGGTGGGGACGCTCGGCACGAGGCTGGCCGGCCAGCACGTGGGTGCCGTGCCGCCGCGCGGTAGCCGGGTCGACGTGGTGTTCGGCGATGCGATCCGTTCGGCCACGGACCCGGTCCCTTGGCCGCGCCGTCGTACCGACGTCGCCACACTCGCCGCGGAGCTGCGAACCGAGCTCGCCGCGCACATCCGGAGGGCGGTCGAGGCGACCGGGCAGTCGCTTCCGGGAGAGGCACCCGACGCCGAGGTGGACGCCGCGGAGCGGCGTGGGCCCGAGGTCGGGCCAGAGGCAGAGGAACCGGCGTCGTGAACGACCCGGCGGACACCACCGCGCCGGTTCCGGTGCTCGCGGTGGTCGGGCGGCCGAACGTCGGCAAGTCGACGCTGGTGAACCGGATCCTCGGGCGGCGGGAGGCGGTGGTCGAGGACACGCCGGGCGTGACCCGGGACCGGGTGGCCTACGACGCGGAGTGGGCCGGCCGGAGGTTCACCGTGGTGGACACCGGTGGCTGGAACCCGGACGCGCAGGGCATGGCCGAGCGGGTCTGGGCGCAGGCCGAGATCGCGGCCGCGGCCGCGGATGCCGTGCTGTTCGTGGTGGACGCGATCGTGGGCATCACCGACACCGACGAGGCCGTGGTCCGGGTGCTTCGCCGGTCGGGCAAACCGGTCGTACTGGCGGCGAACAAGGTGGACGAGATCGGCAGCGAGGCGGACGCGGCCGGGCTGTGGAATCTGGGTCTCGGTGAGCCGATCCCGGTGTCGGGTCTGCACGGCCGGGGGAGCGGTGAGCTGCTGGACGCCGTACTGGACGCGTTGCCCGAGGCGCCGCCGGAGGATTACGCCGAGGCCGGCGGGCCGCGCCGGGTGGCCATCGTGGGCAAGCCGAACGTCGGCAAGTCCAGCCTGCTCAACCGGCTGGCCGGGGAGGAGCGCGTGGTCGTCGACGCGGTACCCGGGACCACGGTCGACCCGGTGGACGAGCTGGTGCGGCTGGGCGGCCGGACCTGGCGGTTCATCGACACCGCGGGAATCCGGCGCCGGGTCAAGGAGGCGTCCGGGCACGAGTACTACGCGAGCCTGAGGACCGCGTCGGCCGTCGAACGCGCCGAGGTGGCGGTGGTCCTGATCGACGCCAGCGAGCCGATGACCGAGCAGGACCAGCGGATCATCGCGGCCGCGGAGGAGGCCGGCCGGGCGCTGGTCATCGCGTTCAACAAGTGGGACCTCGTGGACGAGGAGCGGCGGTTCTACCTGGAGCGGGAGATCGAGCGCGATCTGGTACGCGTCCAGTGGGCGCCGCGGCTGAACATCGCCGCACGCAGTGGTCGGCACGTCGAGCGGCTGGTGCCGCGGCTCGACGACGCCCTGGCGGGTTGGGAGACCCGGGTACCGACCGCCGGGCTCAACGCGTTCCTGGGGCGGCTGGTCGCGGCCCATCCGCATCCGGTACGGGGCGGCAAGCAGTCCCGGATCCTCTTCGGCACCCAGTCGTCGGTCGCCCCGCCGAGTTTCGTGCTGTTCACGACCGGGGTTCTCGAGGCGTCGTACCTGCGGTTCGTGGAGCGCAGGCTGCGCGAGGAGTTCGGTTTCGTGGGTACGCCGATCCGGATCGTCGTACGCCCGCGCAAACGCCGGCAACGCTGACTCCGCGGGCGGTACGCCGCTCTACTCCGGCGAACGGTCGTAGCGGTTGTAGGTGGCCGACATCGTGCCGTGCGGGTCGAGCTTCTCCAGGATGGCGTCGCCGATGGCGGTCAACTGGGCGACCTGACTGGCGGTGAGTGCGTCCACGACGTTCTGCCGGACGGTGGAGACGTGACCGGGGGCGGCCTCCCGCACCTTCGCCCATCCGGCCTCGGTCAGGCGGGCGTTGGTGGCACGGGCGTCGTCGGGACAGGGGAAGCGTTCCACCAGACCACGCTCCTCCAGCCGCCGTACCACGTGAGACAGCCGCGGCAGCGATGCGTTGGTCTGCATGCCTAGGGAGGTCATACGCAGCGTCCGCTGCGGTGCCTCGGAGAGCATCGCGAGCGCGTAGTACTCGAAGTGCGTGAGGCCGGCGTCGCGGCGCAGTTGAGAGTCGAGGACGCCCGGTAGGAGTTCCACGATGGCAACCAGCCGTACCCAGGCCGCCAGTTGTTCCTCGTCCAGCCATGGTGTGTCCACCGCCACATCCTCTCCCGGAATGGTTGTCACTACAACTTACTTCAGTATAGTGTCAGTTGTAGCAACAACTAAAGCGTCTCTTATCCGACCCAGGAGCTTTCATGGCACAGATCAGCATCATCGGCACCGGCAACATGGGCCAGGCCATCTCGAGCGTTGTCACCAAGGGCGGCAACACCGTCGAGCTGTTCGGCACCTCCGACGGCGACAAGCCCGTCACCGGCGACGTCGTCGTTCTCGCTGTTCCGTACCCGGCCGTGGACGAGATCATCGCGCGGCGCGGCGACCAGCTGGCCGGCAAGGTGGTCGTGGACATCACCAACCCGCTGAACTTCGAGACCTTCAACGCCCTGGTGGTTCCAGCCGACAGCTCCGCGACCGCGGAGATCGCTGCCAAGCTGCCGAACTCCCGAGTGGTCAAGGCCTTCAACACCAACTTCGCGGCGACGCTGGCCTCCGGTACCGTCGGGGAGCTGCCGACCACGGTGCTGATCGCCGGTGACGACGCGGACGCCAAGTCGCAGGTGGCGGACGTGGTAACCGCCGGCGGGCTTCGCGCCATCGAGGCCGGCCCGCTGGCTCGTGCTCGTGAGCTCGAGGCGATCGGCTTCGCGCAGATCCTGCTCGCCGCCAACGAGAAGGTGGCGTGGACCGCCGGCCTCGCCGTCGTGTCCTGACCCAGCCCATCCACCGAGGTGGTGGTGGCGTACGCCGCCGCCACCACCAAAAGGCCCGATACGATGGAGACCCCCATGACCAGCACGACGCGCAGCAGCACCACCGCCGCCGCCGACGCCCGCATCCCGGCGGAGCACCCGTTCGCCGCTCACCTGCGCCGGACTGCGGCCGCGGAACAGGCCGCCCCCCACCGGCTGTGGACCCCCGAGCACGGGCCGCTGCCCGCCCTGTACCTCAGCCACGGCGCGCCGATGCTGTTCGAGATGACCGACTGGATGAACCAGCTGCACGCGTGGGCCCGTAACCTCCCCAAGCCCAAAGCCATCCTCATCGTGTCCGCGCACTGGGAGTCCGCCCCGCTCGGCATCAGCAGCAGCCGACCTACCGAGCTCGTCTACGACTTCGGCGGCTTCGACCCGATGTACTACACGATGCGTTACGACACCCCGGCCGCCACCGAACTGGCCCACCAGGTCAGGGGCCTGATGCCGGACACCGAACAGCTCCACGAGCACGCCAGCCGCGGCCTCGACCACGGCGCGTGGGTGCCGCTGAAGATCATGTACCCCGACGCCGACATCCCGGTCCTGCAGCTGAGCATGCCGACCCACGATCCGGAGCGGCTGCTGGATCTTGGACGCCGACTCCGCGCCCTGCGAGAGCAGGGAGTGCTGGTCATCGGCTCCGGGTACATGACCCACGGGTTGCCGTTCCTGGACTGGAGCAACCTCGACCATGTGCCCGGCTGGTCCTCAGACTTCGACCACTGGGCGGCCGAGGCGCTCGGACGCGGCGACGTCGACGAGCTCGCGCGCTTCCGCACCGGGGCGCCCGGCATGCCTTACGCGCACCCCACCGTCGAGCACTTCACGCCGCTGTTCGTCACCCTCGGCGCCTCCAGCGACCCCACCGCACCACCCGAAACCACGATCGACGGCTACGCCATCGGCCTGGCCAAACGGTCGCTGCAGGCCAGCTGACCCATGCTGGCCGGCTGAGGGTCGGGAGCGCATCCCGCAGCTGGCTAGCAATCCAACCGCGTCTGGGCCTCTGAGGGTCCCAAGCACGCAGCGCAGGCGCGCCTTGATTCATTGAGGCGTGGTTTCAACTCGATTCAGGGTCACAATCAGGGTCACCCACGATGCCTGACCCAGGTCGCTGGACCTATGTTCCTGCTGATGTCTCAGTTGGATGGCGTGCCGACCGCACCCCCGGTACTCGCTG
>WHTJ01000009.1 GCA_009377795.1 Propionibacteriales bacterium
GCAACTGCTCGCGTTCCACAGGCGTCAACTCCAGCACTGCCTTCGGTCGTCCAGTTCGGGACACACCACAGTCTACAACATATGGAACGAATTATTGGCGCACGACACTAGCCGATCACGCCGACGACATCGTGATGTTCGATGTGCCGCCACCGAGCGACGGAGTACGAGGGATCGACGCCTATCGCGAGACCTGGCCGCCCTTTTTCACATGGCAACAACAAGGCGCCTCCTTCGACATCGTCTCCATGGACGTCACAACGGGAGCCGATGTCGCCTTCGCACACGCACTGCTGCGCTGTGGAACTCAAGAAGAACTGCGGGCAGATCCTGAGAACCGCCTACGCCTGACTGTCGGGCTACGTAAGGAACGCGGACGCTGGCTCGTGACACATGAACACCATTCATTCCCCCACAAGGACTGAAAGGCAGCTCGCCAGCGGGTGTGCTGCTCGAGCGCCTCATGACCACGCGCCGCCTGACATGGGGACGGCGCTACGGCCCGGGCAACCCTCGGCCAGACCGCGCACTAGCGACTCGATGAGCCTCGGCACATCGTCGTCGTGATGCCACGACAGCCGCATCGCCCGATCGGCATAGGGTGACCCGGCGGAAGGCCGCGTGTGGTCTCAGCCGCCCAGCACGAGCCAGGCGACGACCAACACGATCACCAGCCCGACCAGAGCGGCGCCCACCAGGGCTGCCCAGGGCGCCCCGGATTCGTCGGGCTCGTGACGGTCGACGAAGGCCTGGAACATCTGCGTGTTGGCGCCAGGATCAAGGTCGTTCTCGGGCCCAGGATCAAGGTCGTTCTCGGCCATGGACAAACTCCTACACGGTGGTTGGTGGCACCACTTTAGGGCCTACGCCGTGCACCCATCCGCACGTCGGCATAAAAGTGTGTGCCTTGCCGGTGACACCATGGGTTCGTTTCCACCGGGTCAAACGTTCATCAGTCCTCGAAGGTGGTCGCGCCATGTCAGAGACTTCGGACGCCGAAGGTCGGTGCCTGTGTGGGGGCATCTGGTACGCCGTTCGCGGCGAACTGCGAGATGTGATCAACTGCCACTGCGAACGGTGCCGCCAGTTCACCGGGCACCACATGGCCGCGACGCGGGCACGTCTCGAAGACATCAGCATCGAGGATGCTAATTCGCTCCTCCGTTGGTTCTTCCCCGTTCCCGAAGCGGGTTACGCCTTCTGTTCCCGCTGTGGATCATCACTCTTTTGGCAGTCCGCGGCTGACCCCACGCGCCGCTCCATCTGTGCGGGCACTTTGGACACACCGACAGGGCTGAGGACGACTCAGGCGTTGTGGACCAGTCAGGCTAGCGACTACCACAGCCGTTCCGACCTGCCCGAGATCGCCACCCAATGAGCCCACCCCGGGGCGGGCGGAATCGGGGATCCACGTCCGGTGCACCGCGCGCGCCGATCTCGATCCACCGTTCACGAGGGTGGTCACAATTATCCGCCGGTGGTGTTCCGGCGGCCGCGCTGCTTGGTGCGGTCCGCGGCCGGGAGCACGACCTTGCGCAGCCGGATCGCCGTCGGGGTGATCTCGACGCACTCGCCCTCGCGGCAGAACTCCAGGGACTGCTCGAGGCTGAGCCTGCGTGGGGGGACCAGCCGCTCCAGCTCCTCGGCGGTCGAGGAGCGCACGTTGGTGAGCTTCTTTTCCTTGGTGATGTTGACGTCGAGGTCGTCCGAGCGGGAGTTCTCGCCCACGATCATGCCCTCGTAGACCTCGGTCCCCGGCTCGACGAACATCGTGCCGCGCTCTTGCAGGTTGAACATCGAGTACGTCGTCGCCGACCCCGTCCGGTCTGCCACAAGCGAGCCCGTCGGGCGGGTGCGGAGATCGCCCACCCATGGCTCGTAGCCCTCGAATACGTGGTGCGCGATGCCGGTGCCGCGGGTGTCGGTGAGGAAGTCGGTGCGGAACCCGATCAAGCCGCGCGCGGGGACGAGGAACTCCATCCGGACCCAGCCGGTGCCGTGGTTGGTCATGTGCTCCATCCGCCCTTTTCGTACGGCGAGCAGTTGGGTGACCGTGCCGAGGTAGTCCTCGGGGCAATCGACGGTGAGCCGTTCGACCGGCTCGTGCAGTTTGCCGTCGATCTCCCTGGTCACGACCTGCGGCTTGCCCACGGTGAGTTCGTAGCCTTCGCGGCGCATCTGCTCGACCAGGATCGCCAGCGCGAGCTCCCCGCGGCCCTGGACTTCCCAGGTGTCGGGCCGTTCGGTGGGCAGCACCCGGATCGACACGTTGCCCACGAGCTCCCTGTCGAGCCGGTCCTTGACCAGGCGGGCGGTCACCTTGTGTCCCTTGACGCGGCCGGCCAGCGGTGACGTGTTGGTTCCGATGGTCATCGAGATCGCCGGCTCGTCGACGGTGATCAGCGGCAGGGCCACCGGGTTCTCGGCATCGGCCAGAGTCTCCCCGATCGTGATCTCGGGAATGCCGGCCACCGCGATGATGTCGCCCGGCCCGGCCTCCGCGCACGGCACCCGGTTGAGGTCCTCCGTCATCAGCAGTTCGGTGAGCTTGACCCGCTCCACGCTGCCATCGCGGCGGCACCAGGCGGCGTACGAACCCTTCCGGATCGTGCCCTCATGCACCCGGCACAGTGCGAGCCGGCCGAGGAAGGGCGAGGTATCCAGGTTCGTCACATGCGCTTGCAGCGGCGCGCCCTCGGTGTAGCGGGGTGCGGGCACGGTGTCCAAGATGGTGCGGAAGAGCGGCTCCAGGTCCGGCGAGTCCGGCAACCCCCCGTCCTCGGGCTGCTTAGTGGAGGCCCGGCCAGCAGTCGCGGAGGCGAAGACGACCGGGAAGTCCAGCGCGTTCTGGTCGGACTGGTCGTCGAGCAGGTCGAGGAAGAGCTCGTACGTCTCGTCCACCACCTCGCTGATCCGGGCGTCCTGGCGGTCCACCTTGTTGATCACCAGCACCACGGGCAGGTGGGCTGAGAGGGCCTTGCGCAGCACGAAGCGGGTCTGCGGCAGCGGGCCCTCGGAGGCGTCGACCAGCAGTACGACGCCGTCGACCATGGACAATCCACGCTCCACCTCACCACCGAAGTCCGCGTGACCAGGTGTGTCGACGATGTTGATCGTGACGGGGGCGCCCGCACTGGGGCCGTGGTAGCGGATCGCGGTGTTCTTGGCCAAGATAGTGATGCCCTTCTCCCGTTCCAGCTCACCGGAGTCGAGCACCCGATCGTCGACGGTCGCGCCCTCCCGGAGGGCGCCGGACTGCCACAGCATGGCGTCGACGAGTGTGGTCTTGCCGTGGTCGACGTGCGCCACGATGGCCACATTGCGGAGATCGTCGCGCGTGGACCGGGGCGTGTCACGCGGGGAGGGAGACATGGCTGAATCCTGTCAAACGCTGCAAAACCGCCTGACCCGGAGCGGACAGACGCCTTCACCGGAGCGTGCCTTGACCGTGGTACAGAACGACCTGACCATGCGCCCGATCGCCGGGCGCGAAGAACTCAACCTCTTCTCCCGACTGCCCTATGTCCTCAACGAGGAGCTGGGGGACGACCTCGCCGTCGACCGTCGCCGGCCGGAATGGATGTGGGTCGCCCTTC
The DNA here is from genome assembly GCA_009377795.1 of Propionibacteriales bacterium. GTDB lineage: Bacteria > Actinomycetota > Actinomycetes > Propionibacteriales > Nocardioidaceae > WHTJ01. The sequence continues at coordinate 3,597 of WHTJ01000009.1, forward strand.
GCGGCGACCACCTACTGGCCAGGGTCGCCTGGTGGGGTCGGACCGGAGACGACACACCATTCCTCTTGGACATTCTCGACATCGACGACAGCAGCGCGGATCGCGGCCGCGTGGACATCGGCGTGCGGCTGCTGCAGACCGCCATGGCCGAAGTGGTCCCAACAGGCACCCGTCCACCCGAGTACAGCCGTATCGTCTCACCCGATTGGCGCGAGGCCGGGGAGACCAGGCGCGTCGTCGAGGACCGCATGGTCGCCCTGGAACGGACCGGAGCCCGCCTGTTGGTCGAGCGGCTGCGTTTGGAGTGGCGTCCAGGAACGCCGATCCCCGAGCCGAGGGGGCGCCTGGCGTTCCGGCCGGTCCGCGACACCGAGGAAATCCTCGCCCTGATGACTCTGGTCCTGGACGGGACGCTGGACGCGCACAGCAGGGACGACCTGACCCGGATGTCCGCCCGCGAGGCGGCGGTCAGACACTATGAGGAGGAACTCGCGCACTACCGGAGCCCGCGGGACTGGTGGCGGATCGCGACGCTGCCGGACGGTGAGCCGGTGGGGTTCGTCACCCCGGCCCGCAACGACTACAACCCCATCATCGGCTACCTCGCCGTACTGCCCGAGCACCGGGGCAACGGCTACATCGACGAGATCCTTGCCGAAGGCACCCGTATCCTCATCGCGCAGGACGTCCCACGCATCCGGGCGGCCACGGATCTTGGCAACACTCCCATGGCGAACGCCTTCCAGCGCGTCGGATACGTCAATTTCGAACGCACGATCAACATGACCTGGCACTGATCCAGGCATCGGGTGGGGAGGCCGCAAACGGCCTCCCCACCCGATTTGCGACGTGAGCCCGTTTGCCCGTGTCTACTGGCCCGTCTACACAGACCCGCATGCCAGGTTCCACGACCTGCGCCACGTGCATGCCACGACGCTCCTGCTCGCTGGGGTGCCCGTTCACGTGGTGGCTGAGCGGCTAGGTCATGCTGATCCTTCGATCACGCTGCGGGTCTACGCCCATGCCATCCGGCGTCACGCGGCGGGTGTCGCTGACGTGTTCGCTGCTGCGGTAGGCGGCGGTGTCCCTCGGGCTTCCGACAAGGCTCCGACCGCCGACCCTGACGAGCCGGACGACGAGGACCACCCGCGGTGGTAGGGGCGTCGTGTTAGCAAAGGCGTTAGCAAATCGGCCCGTGGAGACGAAGAACGTCCAGGTCAGTCAACACCAGACCTGGACGTTTCTCCTGCGTTTATGCAGGTCAGAGGCGGTCTAGCCTTAGTGTCAAGTTGGCGCGCTCGGAGGGATTCGAACCCCCAACCTTTTGATCCGTAGGGTGTTCCGGACCGTCCGACGTGCCGCGCAGGACCTGTGTGCACGCTCAGATGAGGTGGTGGTGTCGAGCCTCGTCTGGCGGCCTTTCGCTCGGTGGTGCGGCCATTCTGCGGCCAACGGAGGTCTCGAAGGGAGCGAGGGTTTGACCGGTGTCCTGCCTCGGCTGGGGTCGAGCATGCCGAGGGGGCCATACGCTGGTCCGCGAGGATCGGGCGGCACCGGCCTGCCCGCCGTAACCCGATCCTGGCCCCCTCGGCTTGCTCGATGCGGGTCCCGGCCGAGGGAGGTGGTTAAAGCCTCGCTCCCGGCATCTGCCTCTACCACCGGTGATCGGTCGGAGCGCTGTCGGGCCAGAGCAGGTCGGCCAGGTGCCGACAGGCTTGGCCCTCGGTGGGGAAGGAGCGCAGGTCGAACTCTGACCCGCGCTCGGAGTAGTAGACCACCCACTCACTGGGACGTTGGTCGATCACGTAGGCATCATGTTGGTGCCCACCGGTCAGGGAGTACGAGTCCGGGTCGACGCCGTGCTCGTGAAGTAGCTGTCCGAGGCGGGCGATGTCCACCGGGCCGGTGATCTCGACCATGCCTTGATCATCCCACTGCCCGCCACCTGAGTCCCTGGTGTCGTTGAAGTCTCCACGATGCCAGGGGCTCTTTGCTGCCTGCGCGCCCCGCCGCTGGAGGCCGGCCAGGTCGGAGAGCGGCGCGGGCGCGCGCGGGCCGCTTGCGGCCCGCCTTGGTCTCGTACAGAAACTTCTCACTGACCGCGTCGGGCACACGGCAGCGTCGGGAACACGTTTCCTCCCTCGGGTGACGTGCGACGGGGTCCCGCCTTACGTGCAACGCTCGGAACGCGACACACTGATCTGGCCCCCTCTGTGTCCAGTGGCGGGTTGAGCGGTCCTCGAGTCGGTGGGCGTTCGGGCAGCGAGCGGTGGGCGTAACGTCTTGTGTGCGGGTCTGGGAAGTGGCTGATCCGAAGTGTCGATGTGCGGGGGTAGGTCGATGTGTATGCGATTACTCCATCTAGCTCAATGCGACGCGGGTAGCCTTCAGCTGATGGCTCGAAGAGACCTGCCCAGCAACGCCGATACATCGGCGTCTTACGAGCTTCCTGGGATCGCTCTGATCTCTAGGGACGGTGCCGCGCAGCTGCTGATGGCACCCGGCGAGAGCTCCGACGTCGAGAGGTTCCCGATCCGGCGCGCCGGCAAGAAGACCGCGCTCCGGTTCGCCGTAGGTGAGCCTGGGCGTCGGGGCACAATCTGGCGCCTGTGGGCAAGTCGGGAGACCGACGACGTGTACCTCGGCAGCAGGCACACCGCCAGAGAGGCGAAGATGAGCCTTCATCAATCGGGTGACTGGCGCTTTCAGATCGTGGACCCAGAGCGTCCGAAGACGGTTCGGCTCCATGACTTCGAAGGCACCCCTGACGGGCGGATCATCCATCGCTGGGCTCGACCAAAGCCAAACGCTGTTGGCTGGACGCACGCTGTCTCAATCGTTCTGCCAGCGCATCACCTAGTGACGATCCCGGATGACGGCGTGCGCTGGGATGATGTGCGCTGGTGCCCAGCGCCCCGCCCCGGAGCACAGGTCGAGTTCCAGGTCAAAATCGTCTCTCCCGACCGAGGCGTGGTGAGCTATCGCGAGCTGATCGAGAGCGGTGGCCGGCTCGCTGTGATGGACGCACTGCAACTTGCCAGCGGCGACGTGGCTATCGTTCTCGCCCTTACTGTCGTCACCACGGAAGACGAAGCCGCCGAGATCGCTCGATACGAGGAAAAGGCACGACTCGGGGTACCACCCGCAACGGACTTCGATCGATCGCCACAGCTTGGTCCGCGCCACCTGGTCTTCGGGCATGACCCAGATGGCCGACCTCGGTACTACGACCTGGCCTTCACAGTGGATCCCGGCTAGGCGTATCGCAGCAGGTGGGGATAGGTGGCGCGGATAAGTGGTTGGCGCACAACGTCGGGCACGCCCTCCGGCACACTCGGCAAGTCAGAAGTGTCGGTTGGTGCGAAAGCATGAGGCTGCGGTGAACGTCACTATGTCCGAACCCGGAGCAAGGTTCGGTGTGGACGCTGAGCCTGCGGACCGAGGAGACGGGATTGTACGCAGCGTCGAAGTGAGCTCGCCTCTGCGCAGCGAGCATCACCGCGTGACGGTGAACAGGGGGATGCCATGAGCAACCGTAGGAAGTCGCGACGGGCACGGAGAGCCCAGGCAGGTAGTCAGAGACAGGCACGGAGAGCCCAGGCTGGTGGTCAGCGCCACAGTCAGGCTGCAGCCCGTCAGATGGTCGAAAGGCTCGCCACCGGGCCAGCATTGGGCTTTCCGAAGTCGCCCGAGAGAATCGATGACTATATTGCAGCGTTCGGCCATTTCGAAGACTGGATCGCCCTTGAACGGCCGGACGACTTCCTCGACGAGAGCTTGATTCCTGCGGAGCATCGTATGATGGCTGATTTCTGGCCAGAAGCATTCGACACCTATCGCCATGCCATGTGGTCGTACCTTGAACGTCAGAGCGGCATGAAGGAGTGGTCGTCCGCCATACGGTCGCTCATGCTGCGTGCCAGAAGCCTGGACCCGTCAGGATATGAGGAGTTTACCGAAGCCTTCGACGGCGCGATACCTCGATTCATCGAGCAGAAGCGCAATGCAGTGAAGCGGTATCAAGACATGGGCCGTGCAGCAGATAGGCCAACTCAACTGCGCACTGCCCTGAGCGTCTTCTCCGATTTCTACGAGATCGATCTTCCTCTCTGGTTCCTTGCTGTAGTTGGAGAGGCTATGAATACTGGCCGGATCGACGCGGGACTTCTCGGTGGTCCTGCGTCGAGGACCGCGCAGGGTGCGCTGGTCGACACCACCATCGAGAAGTTGGCTGGCACTCCACTTGAGTCCTACTTTAGTGAGGCCTACGATGCCGAGTTACGTAATGCGATCAATCACAATGACTATCAGTTGCACGTGGCTGATGATGTTGTTGAGGTCCGCGCACTGGATGGCTCTCGCACCTGGAGTGGCGATGAGCTTTACAGGCGAGTGACAGGTACCACGCAACTCGTAGAGGCGGTACAAACCGTTGGCGCGTACCTGCGGTACGTCGAAGAGCCCAGGTTGCGAGCAAGTGTGGCTGACGTGGGTTTGGTGGCCTGCCTATTTGGCCGCTCTGAGGGGACTATGCCGCACGCAACGCTCTTCCAGCTGTGGTGTTTTCACGAGATGGATACGTCAGGTTCATGGCTCGACAGCGCAACGGTCACATTCGCGGCTCAGCTAGACGGAAGGGAGCGTGTGCGATTCACAGAAAGGGGCTTCACCGTTGGTGAGCCATTCTTTGAGCTAGCCCCCGAAAGCTTCTGGCGGTCGGGTTGGATGCGCGTGACACGTATCCCGATTGCACCAGACCTCGGGCTTGGATACCCGAAGTTAGAACTCCCTGGAGCTTTACCCGATTACGAGATGATTGGGGTGGCAGATGAGCACGTGGTCAGGCTGGAGCGGGCGAAGACAGCATTAGACTAGTGCTACCTGCGGAGCAGATGTCAGCCCTGGCGCTCGCCGTGCTCGAGGTACGTCATGATGCGTCGGTCACGAGAGTCGAGGGCCTGGCGTACGCGTCGGGATAGGCGAGGGATCAGTGGCTCGTCTAGATCGTCGGGATCGTAGAAAGCGTACTCGGTGAGCTCGCCTTCCAGCTGGATGCGGGCCTGCTCGTCGGCGTCGAGGATGCCGCCGTCAAAGATGAACAGGATCTTGTCCCCCTCGGAAGGGCTCGGAGCCCAGTCGGCGACCAGGAGCCGGCCGATCGGTGGCTTGATCCCGAGTTCTTCCTGGACCTCGCGACGGCAGGCTTCGAGCGGGGTTTCGTTGGGCTCGACGTAGCCTCCGGGGATGTCCCACGTGGGCTTGTAGTCGGGGTGGACTAGCAGCACTCGGCCGTCCTCGTCGAGGAAGAGTGCACCGGCGGCGACGCGGGGCTTCGCCATCGGTGGGGCCTGCTGCTCGGTGGTCATGTACTCAGCCTAGCGGGCCCGCCGTCATGGTCAGGTGACCTTGAGGCGCTTGGCAAGGTTGGCGAGCTCGAAGCTGGGCTTCGTGCGCTGGCGTCGTATCCAGGTCAGGACCAGTTGGCGGCTGAGGAAGTGGTATTTGACCTGCTCGGGCGCCAGCTGCTCGGCGTCGAGGAGAGTGCCCAGGGCTTCATCGGTCTTGGCTCGGTTGCTGTAGCCGCGAGCCACTTCGAGCGCGTGGCGTACCCGCCGCTCAGTCGGAAGGCCGGATGTGTCGATCTGCGCGCCGAGATCGAGGGCGGTCTTCACGTTGCCGAGTTCCATGGCTGTCGAGACCCGGTGAATGGCGACGTTGGTGGGGCCGAAGGCGGTCCACATGTAGTTGGCGTCCTGCCCGAGCCGCTGTGCGGCACGGTCTGCGCCGTCCAGGAACGCTTTCGTCATTCTGCGGTCCTCTGCTCGAGCCGCGGCCATGGCACCGACGAAGAGCAGCGTGCCGTAGACGGACAGGTGGTCGGGCGATACGCGGTCGAGCCGGGTCTTGAGCAGGCGAGCGGCCTTGTCGGTCGTCTCGATGGCTTGCTGGTACTCGCCGTTCGAAAGCAGTGAGTGGCTGATGGACCGTAGAACCGACCCGAGCACCACCGGGTCTTCGCACTCCTGGGCTGCCTGGAGCCCGCGATCTGAAGCGATCCACGCCAGATCGGTCTCGCCGACCTTGGTCAGCGTCGACGCAGCAGCTTGATAGGTCAGGCCAAGCAATCCTTGTGCGGCCTGATGCTGCTGTCCGTCGTACTGCTGGACGGCGACGTGCAGGTCCGTCAGCAGGATGGGCAGACGGTTGGTGACGAAGCCGAACTTGGAGTGCTGGTAGGCGTCCCACACGCCGGCGACATCCTGGCGGAGTTGCCGTAGGTCTGGCGGCTCGACGTCGAGAGCGCCGTTGAGGACGGGCGTCAGCTGCCGGTAGTTCATCAATGCGGACCGCAGCGCTGGGACGGTCTGCTGCCCGCTGTCGGTGGTCCACTCCACCAACGACGGTTCGTTGAGTAGGTCTCCAAGGTGCACGTCGAGGGCATCCGCGAGGGCTCGAATGACCGACAGCCGGTCGAGGTCGATCTTGTTGTTCTCGATCTTGCTGAGCCAGTCGACGGTACGGCCAACACGGTCAGCCAGCACCTCTTGAGGCATGCCGCGCCGCAGGCGATACCACTTGACGCGCTCGCCGATGGTCAGCGTGTTGGTCATGCCTTTCATGCGCTCAGCCTGTCACCTCCGTCTGACAGAGACCCCCGAATTTTTTTCCGGGTCCCCTCCAGGATGCCTGCTTACGGTCGACACGTCACTACAACAAGCGGCTCGCGGTTCGTTCGACTGGTCGACTCAGGTCGGCTCAGCGGACGGGTCGAGGGCCACCGATTGAAGGGAGTTCTAGTTATGCGTCAGTTGATTTTGGACACGTCTGTTGTCGCTGGTGGGTTCGAGGTGCGAACTGTCCGCCCGAAGAACGAGCGGGGCACGGAGGTGCAGATGAAGGACAAGCAGAGCGGTGAGCCTCTGTGGCTCGTGCAACTCGCGGTTCTCGAAGAAGCAAACGGCGCTGAGTCGATGATCACGGTCACCGTGGCTGGGCAACAGCCGAGAGTGTCTCCTGGTCAGAAGGTCAAGCCGGTTCGGCTTCGTGCGATCCCGTGGTGCCCGGACGGCAAGTCAGAGGTCCGTATCGCGTACCGCGCTGAGTCCGTTCAGCCTGTAAGCACCTCTAGCAAGGCCGCCTGAGGTTCCTCCGGTTGGTCGTCTCGTCATCAGCGAATCGAGATTCGGAAGGAGATCGGATTCATGTCAGAGATGAACGGGTCAGCAGCGACCCGGACTGCGAGTGATGGTCAGGTGTACCGAATGGCCGTGTTCGTGGGAATGCTCGAACTCGCAAAGCACACGGCCGAGTCCGCTGCCAGGCTCGCTGAGGTGGTGACACGAGCTGACTCGCTCGTGCAGACGAACACCGGTGAACTCAGCACATCTGCTGAGTTCGAGAACCGGGTTCGCAACGCATATCTGCTGGCGTCGTCTGCCGCGAACCGTGCGGAAGGGGCGTGGAGCGTGCTGGTCAGCGCAGCCGAAGAGCTGCGCCGAGTCGAGTCAGGTGGTGAGTGCTCATGACTGTGGTTGGGGTCGTGGTGCTCATGACGGTTCTGCTGGTGATCGGTCTCAAGTACCGGGTGGTCCGTTTCGGTGCGCTGGCAGTCGGCGTGCTGTACGGGTTCCTACTTGCGGCTACACCGGCACAGGAACCGGTTGGTGATGCGGTCAACAACCTGGGCGGCTACGCCTGGGGCGAACTGCAACGGATCGGAAGGTGATCACGATGAACGACACAGGATCGGTCATCAACCTCAGCGCGGCCCGTGTGGACGAGCTTCGTCGCGCATGGGAAGCCGCTGAGGAGGAGTACAAGAAACAACGGGTCGTCACAGCGGTGCTGTGGACGATGTACCAGGAAGCTGTCTCCCGCGCGGAGGCCGGTGAACTGACCACATCGTTCGGCCCGATGGTGCTGGTCACCAACGCGCTCTGTGAAGCCTACGAGGCCGCATGGCAGGCCGAATGCTTCGCAGACGAGATGCGCAGGTCCACCCGTCAGGCGTACGTGAAGGCGTCGTCTGGCAAGGACCTGGAAGACGCGGAAGCGGCCCAGCCAGCCAGCTTCACCGCTCCCGCGTCGCAACGGCGGAACCCACTCCGTAGGAAGGGGAACCGTCATGGCCAACGGTAACGGATACATCAGTGTCGGTCTGTCGTCTGGTCGAGACAGCAGGGTCGACTGCCACGTCTATGACGATGGCGGGCCGATCCTGTGCGTCGACGGCACGGGGGTTCACCTCACAGTGGCCCCCAACCGCCGGGAAGGCATCACCGAGGATGATGTGCGGTTCGCCCGCACATTGTCGGAGGCGGTGGCGACGTATCGCTCCGAAGTCGAGAGGTGGTACGAGCAGACCAAGCTCTGCCCGTGGTGCGGCCACGAGCTGGGTGAGGACGGCGAGTGTCATCGTCTCGATGACGACCTGGCGAGGGGAGCTGATTCCCATGCCACGGCGTAATCACAAGGCGAGGGCTCGTCTGCATCGTCGGCAGTGCTCGGTGTGTGAGCGGTGGTCGTTCTTCGAAGGGAATGTCTGCCCGCGTTGCCAGCAGCAGTTGGCGTTCGTGATGTTCGATGCGATGGGCGGGGAGTGGTCGACATGTTGACCGGACATCCCCCGCGCCCCTCGTCGCGGAACAAGGACATTCGCGAGTCGCGGGCATCGGGCTCATCGAGGTCCCGCACCAGGTCCGCGCACCGGTCCCTTCCGGGACTCGTGGTCACTGTGCTGTGGCGTTGGCGGTTCGAAATCGTCGGCGTCATCATGCTGTGGCTGACCTGGAGCATGCTGACCGACTGGTTCGGCACCATCGCCGGGATCATCAACCTCGTTCTGGTTGCTGGCCTGGCGGTGGCGGTGACACCGATTCGTCGGTTCATCACCGGCAGGTTGTGGTGCATGATCACCCGGCATCGTCTGCGGACGGTGCTCGCGGAGGTCCGCGCCACCACCCGGGCCGGTCGGTTGCCGTTCATCATGCGCATGGCACGTACCCCGGTCGGGGAGCGTGCCTGGGTGTGGTGTCGAGCGGGCGTGTGTGCGGAGGACATCGAGCAGAAGACCGCTCAGGTTCGCTCGGCGTGTTTCGCCCGCGACGCACGGGTGCATCGGCATCCACGCTGGTCCCATGTGGTGACCATCGACGTGGTACGCCGGGACCCGCTGGCGGCAACCGAGGTGATCGGCTCACCGCTCAAACCGGCCGCTGGGCGTGCTCCCGTTCGGGAGGCATCCAGTGTCCCGGCGTTGACGCCATCCCGTATGGGTGGTGATGCAGCGTGACCAGCAAGTTTGGTCGCGGCATTTGGAGAAAGGGAACGGGTCCGGGAGCTTCGGCTCCCGGCCCCACCCCCTCCGGGGCGCGCGCATTCACCCGTACAGGGTCGGTCCCGATCGATTCGCTGTCGATCTGGCAACTGATCCACCTTGGTGTGGACGAGAACGGTGAACCCGTCCACGTCGACCTGGCCGAACGCAACATGCTGATCGGTGGCGAACCAGGGAGCGGCAAATCCGTGTCGCTCAACCTGATCGTCGCCCACGGCGCCCTCTCACCCGACTGTCGACTCGTCCTCCTGGACGGGAAGCTGGTCGAACTCGGCCTGTGGCGCCAATGTGCCGACACCTTCGTCGGCCCGGACATCGAGGAAGCCCTCGATGTGCTCAAACGCCTCCAAAAGGAGATGGATGAGCGGTACGAGCAGCTGCTCGACGGCGGGTCACGCAAGATCGCCCGTACCGGTGCCGCCGATGTGGTGCTAGTGGTGATCGATGAACTCGCCTACTACTCGGCCACAGTCGGGGAACCCCGTCACCAGAAGGAGTTCGTTGCCCTGGTGCGGGACCTCGTTGCCCGTGGACGAGCCGCCGGGATCATCGTCATCGCCGCCACCCAACGCCCCTCTGCCGACATTGTTCCCACCTCGTTGCGGGACCTGTTCGGCTACCGGTGGGCATTCCGATGCTCCACCGAAGCCTCCTCCGACACCATCCTCGGTTTCGGATGGGCCAACCGGGGCTACTCGGCCACCGACATCGACCCCGCAGCCCGTGGGGTCGGCTGGTTGCTCGCCGAAGGCGGCATCCCGCGCCGGATGAAGTCCGCGTTCCTCACCGACGGTGAGGTGGCGTTCCTGGCCGACTACGCAGCCCGACTCCGACACGATCGGAAGCGGGCGGCATGACCGTTTCGACGGTCACCTTCAACCCCGAGCTTGACAGTGAGGACAGCCCGGGGTCGGAGGCGTTCGCCGAACTCGATTTCACCGACCGGTGTATCAACCCGATCCGGCTGCACGGCCAGATCGACACCGTAGATATGCGCACCGGTCAAGTCCTCGCCACCCACCACACCGACCGCGACGGGGCGGTGTACGTGGCCTGCAAGGACCGCCGAGAGGCCGTCTGCCCCTCCTGCGCCACCCTCTACCGGCACGACACCCGCCAGCTGCTCAGAAGCGGCCTGGCGGGCGGGAAGGGTGTCCCCGACACGGTGCAGCAGCACCCCGCCGTGCTCCTGACCGTGACCGCACCTTCATTCGGGATCGTCCACTCTCGCCGCACGGCGAAGTCCGGGCGGGTGATCCGCTGCCGCGCCCGGTCTCAGGCCCGTCGTATCGACCGCTGCAAGCATGGGGTGCTGCTCCGCTGTGAGCATGTGCACGGCAAGGACGACCGAAGGCTAGGGCAGCCGTTCTGCCTCGACTGCTATGACCACGACGCACAAGTCGTTTGGAACGCCCACGCGGCGGAACTGTGGCGACGCACGTCGATGACGATCCGTCGCCGCCTCGAATCCCTTGCCGACAACCACGAGGTAAGCGTGCGGGCCAGCTACGCCAAGGTGGCCGAGGACCAGGCGCGCGGCGTCGTCCACTTCCACGTCCTGATCCGCCTCGACGGCATCGACCCTGACGACCCACAGGCGATCGTCCCGCCCCCGCCGTGCGTCGACGTGCACGCGCTCAAGGACGCCTGCCTAGAAGCCGCTGCCAGCACCGCGTTCTCCACTGTGGCCCACCCCGACAGTCCCGAAGGGCTTGGCTGGCCAATCCGCTGGGGCAACGCCCGGGTCGACATCATCCGTGACGGCATCCGCGAGGTCACCGAAGACGAATGCCGCCGCATTGTCGGCTACCTCGCCAAATACGCCACCAAAAGCACCGGCGCATCCGGAGCCGTGCTGCGGCGCATCCTCCCCGCCTTCGCGTTCGTCAAGCGTGACGACGGACTTCGGCGGTCCCCGTGGCGATACGGCAACATCGAGGACTACGACGACCCCGAGTCGCATCGGGATCGGCTCATCCAAGCCTGCTGGCGGATTGGCAGGGCACGCCACCACAGCTACCGCGCACTGCGGCGGTGGGCGCATAAGCTCGGCTTCCGAGGTCACTTCTCGACCCGATCCCGCTGCTACGGAACCACCCTCGGCGCCCTCCGACGCGCCCGCCAGACCTACAGCAGAGCAGCTAGCCTCGAAATCCTCACCGGCGTTGACCTCGACGACATCGCGGTCGTTAGCTGTCTGCACTACGCCGATACCGGATGGCGAACGACGGACGCAGCAGCCCTGGCCAACAGCGCAGCTGCTCGCGCGCGGGAGTACTCCGACACCGCGACCGAAGAACTATCCGCAGCCTGAAAGGAGGATTCCCCATGGATCAGCAAGAACGGACTTGGACACCGGCGGACGTCTCCGCGTTCCTCGGTGTCCCTGTCGCCACCCTCTACCGGTGGCGGTATCTGCAAACCGGACCCAAGGCCGCTCGTGTCGGTCGGCATCTGCGTTACCTGCCGGCCGACGTGTACGCCTGGCTCCGCGAACAACAGGAGGTTGCATGAGTTTCGTCAAGAAGCGCGGGAAGTCCTGGCGCGCTCGCTATCGAGGGCCTGATGGACGAGAGCGAAGCAAGTCTTTCGGTAAGAAGATCGAGGCCGAGCGATGGCTTGCACGGCAGGAAACACTGATGGCGTCGGGCGACTGGACCGACCCGGCCTTGGGCCGGGTGCCATTCGGCTCCTACGCCCAGGACTGGCTGAACGGTCGATCTGACCTCAAGCCGAAGACGAGGTTCCAGTACCAGTACATGCTCGACCGTTACGTCGTCCCAACCTGGGGCAACGTACAGCTGGCGAAGATCACCTTTGAGGGAGTCTCACGGTGGGTTACCCAGCTCGTCGAGTCGGGAACCGGGCCTTCGGCTGTGCGGCAGTCGGTGTTCGTGTTGTCCGCCGCCCTGGACCATGCGGTACGGGCTCGACGGATCAGAGCGAATCCGGCGCGCGGCATTGGTCTGCCGAAAGCCCCACGCCGGGACTACGTGATCCTGTCCCACGGCCAGGTGAGACAGCTGGCCGCCGAGGCTGACGGTCTGCGCACGGAGGAGACAAAGGGCCAGAGTCGCGACGGGCTGGTGATCACCTTCCTCGCCTACACCGGGCTCCGGTGGGGTGAGATGATCGCTCTCCGGGCTCGGGACATTGACCTGAACCGACGCCGGGTCGACGTTCGGCGGGCGTTCAGCGATGTGGGCGGTCGGCTCGACCTGGGAATGCCCAAGTCGTCGCGATCGCTTCGCACGGTGCCGCTGCCCGCATTCCTTGCGGCCGCGCTCAGGGAGCACCTGGAGGGCAAGGACGCGACCGCGCTGGTGTTCACGACTCCGAGCGGTACTCCACTCCGGCAGGCAAACTGGCGGCGCACGGTCTTCGTCCCGGCGTGCGAGCGGGCGAAGGTTCCCGAGGGGTTCCGAATGCACGACCTCCGGCACACCGCGGCGTCGCTGATGATCCAGGCCGGATACCCGCCGAAGGGGATTCAGGAGATCCTCGGACACGCCAGCATCACGACCACGCTCGACCTCTACGGTCACCTGTTCCCGGGTGATCTGGACCGGTGGGTGGACCAGCTGGACGCCGCTGCGGAGCAGTCTCGTACGCAGTCGCGTGCGGCCAAATTGCGGCCAGTCGATGACGAAGACCCCGGCGATGGTAGCGCCGGGGTCTCCGAAACCGGGTCCTGACCTGGGGTTTTGTGTGGCGCGCTCGGAGGGATTCGAACCCCCAACCTTTTGATCCGTAGTCAAATGCTCTATCCGTTGAGCTACGAGCGCTGGGCAGGCCAGGGACTGCCGGCCGACGCCAGAGTTTAGCGTGCCCGACCGGGCCGCCCGAAATCGACTGAATCCACTCGCCCGGCCGCCAAGCCGTCGCTCGCCGGGCCGCTGGGCCGCCACCTCGATCCGTGCAGGCCGGCCCCGCTCCTGATCACGCGCAGTGAAGTCGAGGCAACCATTCATCCACACGGCGCGTCTAACGATCAGTCGGGCCGGTATTCGACCGGTCCGTTTGCTGGGGAGGTCTGCATGTCAGGTACGACTTTGGGACGCCGATCATGGAGTCGGCGTACCCGCACACGCACCACGCTGATAGCGGCATCCGCCGGTGCGTTGGTTGCGACCATGATATCCGGCGCCGCCTCGGGGACAGCCGCCGAACCAGCCGCAGCCGCCGCACCGACCGCAGCCGCCGAGGACCCGTGCCCGGAGCCGTTCCCGCTCGCCGCGGTCACCGAGGGAATGCCGGTCACCGGACTCACCGTCAGCCACGGTAGGGAGCCGGATGAGATCACCGGCGAGATCGTGAACGTCCTCGAGGACGGCATCGCGCCCGGTGTGGACATGATCGTCGCGCGAATGGCGGGTTCCGAGATCACCGACCCGGAGACCGGCAAGCCCTGGCGCGGAATCTGGGCCGGCATGTCCGGATCACCGGTGTACGCTCCGGACGGCCGGCTCATCGGCGCCGTGTCGTACGGATTCTCGTACAGCCCGAGCGACTACGCGGGCATCACGCCGGCCGAGGAGATGTACAACGTCCGCAACTACGCATCGGGCGTCCAGGCCAAGCGCACGGTGAAGGTACCGGCGAAGACCGCCAACCAGATGGAGGCCGAGGGCGGGGTTTCGGAGCGGCAGATTGACTCCGGCTTCCACCGGTTGCAGGTGCCGATCGCCGTTTCAGGGGTCTCAGAGCGACGACTCCACCGGACCGCGAAGAAGGCGGATCACCCGACCAGGCGCCTCGTGGCCGGACCCGGCGCGAGGGCGAGCGAGGAGCCCATCCCGGTCACTGCCGGCGGCAACCTGGCCGCTTCGCTGTCGTTCGGCGACTACTCCCAGGTCGGTACAGGTACAGCCACCGCCGTGTGCGACAACGGCACCCTCGGGTTCGGTCATCCGATGCTGTTCGGCGGCAAGAGCACGATGAGCATGCACGGCGCGCACGCCCTGTTCATCGAGACCGACCAGTTCGACGGGTCGTACAAGATCGCCAACCCGGGCGCGCCGATCGGCCAGATCACCGAGGACCGGCTGGCGGCAATCCTCGGCGTCGAGGGCCAGACGCCGAAGGCCACCATGTACAACTCGAACATCTCAGCCACCAACGGCAAACAGCGGGACGGGAGCACGACGCTCACGCAGAAGTTCTTCCCGGACGACATCGCCTGGGTCGGCGCGATGCACTTCCTGGTCAACGCGGACTCGGTGTTCGACCAGATCGGCGGGGGCACCGGCGAAGTGAACTGGACGGTCGAGCTCGATCGGGCCAACGGATCGACGGTCACCTACAGGGGTGGCGACGTCTTCGCCAGCCCAGGTGACCTCACCTTCACGGCGCTGTGGGATCTGTACGACGACCTGTACCGGATCGACACCAACAGGTTCGAGAAGGTCACGGTCACCAACGTGACGGAGCGGGCCAGCCTCGATGACGAGTTCCACGCCTACCGGCTCGGGGTAGTCCAGCGTCGATCAGGCGGCGAGTGGAGGAACCTCAAGCCCGGCAGCGTGATCAGGGCCAAGGCCGGCTCGAAGCTCGTCCTCCGGACGCGGCTCCTCCCCCGCAATGACAGCGCCGGCTCGGCGACGTGGAGGCGGCTCGTGGTCCCGGTCGGCTCGGCACTCGCCGGACGATCCGGCCCGCTCGTGGTCAGCGGAGGCGCCTCGACCTTCAACCCGGGAAAGGTGAGCTCCCTTCCGCAGCTGCTCAACAAGATGCGCAGGGATCCCGCCAACGACCGGGTGTTCGCGAAGCTGCGGATCAACCGTCCCAACCGCAACTTCATCAGGCGGGACAACGCTCCGGCGCCGTCGCACACGCAGGGGTCGAAGTGGTTCCACGTGCGGGTCAGGAGCTGACCTCGCAAGTCCGCCAGATCTCTCGCTGATCCGCGTCCTGATGGGGCGGCCGGGCTCGGGCCCGCGTCCGTCCCATCGGGAACGACTTGGGCCGAAAAATCCTGTCTTCCATGCGGTTACGGCCTCACCACGATCAGTGCCGGAACTGACCCCGGTTGTGACCGGGCAGCCTGCACATCGTACGGTTAGCCAATCACGGCCGCAGTGACGCGGACGCGAACTCCACACATCACCACCGGCAGATAGCCGGTGGGCGGCACCGAGCCACGGTGTCGCGATGCGCGAGAGGGATTTGGTTGGCAATGACAGCCGAGACAGCGTCACCAGCTCACGACACGTCCGACAAGCCCGGCGCGGAATCTCCACCCACTTCGCACACCGGCATCCTGTCCTGGGTCGAGGAGGTCGCGGAGCTCACCCAGCCCGATCGCATCCATTGGTGCGACGGTTCGGACGCCGAGTGGGAGCGACTCACCGACCAGCTCGTAGCCGCGGGCACCTTCGTCCGGCTCGACCCGGACAAGAAGCCCAACTCCTTCTGGTGCGCCTCCGACCCCACGGACGTCGCCCGAGTCGAGGACCGTACGTTCATCTGCTCCCGTGACGAGTCCGACGCCGGTCCGACCAACAACTGGGTGGATCCGGACGAGATGAAGGCCACCCTCACCGACCTCTACCGCGGGTCGATGCGGGGACGGACCATGTACGTCATCCCCTTCGTCATGGGTCACGTCGAGTCCGAAAACCCCATGTTCGGCGTGGAAATCACCGACTCGGCGTACGTCGTCGCGTCCATGCGCGTGATGGCCCGCATGGGCTCGCACGTCCTCCGCCGTATGGAGGAGCTGGACTCCGCCGGAGAAGAACTACGCTGGGTTCCCGCGTTGCACTCCGTCGGCGCTCCGCTCGAGCCCGGCGAGCAAGACGTCGCGTGGCCGTGCAACGAGACGAAGTACATCGTGCAGTTCCCCGAAGAGCGGATGATCTGGAGCTACGGTTCCGGGTATGGCGGCAACGCCCTCCTCGGCAAGAAGTGCTACGCGCTCCGCATCGCCTCGGTCATGGCGCGGGACGAAGGCTGGCTCGCGGAGCACATGCTGATCCTCAAGCTGACGTCACCGGAGAACAAGGTCTACTACGTCGCCGCCGCCTTCCCGAGCGCGTGCGGCAAGACCAACCTCGCCATGCTCGAGCCCACCATCCCCGGCTGGAAGGTCGAGACGCTCGGCGACGACATCGCCTGGATGCGGATCGGTGCGGACGGCCGGCTCTACGCGGTCAACCCCGAGTACGGGCTCTTCGGAGTCGCTCCGGGCACCGGCTGGCACACCAACCCCAACGCGATGCGCACGGTCGCCAAGGGCAACTCGGTCTTCACCAACGTCGCCCTGACCGATGACGGCGACATCTGGTGGGAGGGCATGACCGAGGAGCCGCCGGCCCATCTGACGGATTGGAAGGGCCGCGACTGGACGCCGGACTCGGATGAGGTTTCTTCCCACCCCAACAGCAGATTCTGCACCCCGATCACGCAGTGCCCGATCCTCGCTCCGGAGTACGACGACCCGCAGGGCGTACCCATCGACGCGATCCTCTTCGGCGGTCGCCGCCAGACCACGATCCCACTCGTGACCGAGGCCCGCGATTGGGTGCACGGCACGTTCATGGGTGCGACGCTGTCGTCCGAGACCACGGCCGCCGCCACCGGTGCGGTGGGCGTCGTACGCCGGGACCCGATGGCGATGCTGCCCTTCATCGGCTACAACGGCGGCGACTACTTCAACCACTGGATCACGGTCGGCAAGGAGAACGACTCCGCCAAACTCCCCCGGATCTTCTACGTGAACTGGTTCCGGCGTGGTGAGGACGGCCGCTTCCTCTGGCCGGGGTTCGGCGAGAACAGCCGCGTGCTGAAGTGGGTCGTCGAACGCATCGAGGGCAACGCCGGTGCTGTCGAGACCCCGATCGGGCACGTGCCCACCGCGGACGCCCTGGACCTCGACGGGCTCGACGTCGACGAGGCCGACATCGCGGCCGCGCTCCGCGTCGACCCGGAGGAGTGGAAGGACGAGATCCCGCAGATCAGCGAGTGGTTCGAGAAGTTCGGCGACAAGCTTCCCGCCGTACTCTGGACCGAGCTCGACGGCCTGCGCGCGCGGCTCGACGCCTAGTTCTGTTTGATGGACCGCGCCGTCGCGAGCGGCCGGTGTTGCGTGGCGCGAAATGGTCGTGATTTCGCAAATTCGGCAGCCAGAACGCGCCACGCAACGGGCGACGTTTCTCCCAATCCCCGGCCGTAGCGAGCGGGGGTCGGGGATTGGGAGAACGGCCTAATCC
Organism: Propionibacteriales bacterium; assembly: GCA_009377795.1. Taxonomy (GTDB): domain Bacteria; phylum Actinomycetota; class Actinomycetes; order Propionibacteriales; family Nocardioidaceae; genus WHTJ01. Next base: position 21,144 of record WHTJ01000009.1, read on the forward strand.
GTCGACCCCTGGTCCCAGCCGTAGTCGGGATAGTCGAAGAAGTCGTCGCCGTTCAACGTGTCGACCTCACCGGTGGCCATAGCGTCGAGCATCGACTCAACCCCGGTCTGCACGCTCTCGGTCAGCATGCCCTTCATCTTCTGACCGAAGTTGTGCGACTGACCACGGACCTCGAAGAGCACGCTGGCCGTGCCGTTCAGCCCGAACGCCGAACGGGCCTGACCGGCGAACTCCCGCGCGTCGGGGTGGAAGTAACGACCGACCGCGGCGATCGGCGACTGGGATCCGTAGTGGTCCTTGATGCCGTCGGCGATGGCCAGCGAGTAGCGACGCGACTTGTCTTGGTCTAGCAGCGGCCACTCGTCCTGGTAGGCGGCGCCGTCGTTCGGGCCCAACGGCGGGTAGTCCAGGGCGAGCGAGATCAGCCTGCCGTCCTGGTCACCGCCGGTCTGCCAGTTGCACGCACCCATGTGGTGCAGGTCCACGAACGCGTCGACCCCGCCGAACTCGTTCCGCAGGTCGACGTAGACATCCCGGATGGCCTGCGACTCGGGCGAGAGGTAGAACCCGGCGTCCACCTGCCTCCCCGGCAGGTCCTCCGGCCGCGGCTCGTAGCCGAGGTCGGCGTTGAAGTCCCGGTTGAGGTCGAAGCCGGGAAGGTCGATGCCGAGGTTCCTCGGCCGGTGGTACCACGCGGGATCGGTGCCCTCGAGCTGCGGATGCCGCGTGATGACCTCGTCCCAGGAGATCACGTTGGTACGGCGGTTCAGCTCGCCGCCGTCGGGGTTGACCATGGGCATGGCTACCAAGGTGACCTCCTCCAGGACGCGGCGGGTCGCCGGGTCGTTGCTGGAGGCGAGCGTGCGCAGGATGCCCAGCAGGGCCTCAGTGCCGGTGCGCTCGTTGCCGTGGATCGCGCTCTGCACCAGGGCAATGCGGTCACCGGTGCCGACCCGGGCGGCGTAGACGTCACGGCCGAGCTCGGTCTCGCCCACCACCTCCACGTCGACGCGACCGTTGCTGTTGCGCGCGATCCGCTGCAGTTTCGGTCCGAGCTCGTCGTACGTCGTCCACCCGATGAACTGCGGATCCTCGAACGTCTTGCAGGTGCCCTCCGCGGGATCCGCGGCGACCGGTGACGCGGCTAACGCGCTCACCACAAGGGCCCCGGCAGCGGCGGATCCGAGCACAGCCTTGGTACGACAGGGAAGACGGGTCACGTGAACCTCCTCGCTCGTACGAGCTGGAATGAGCGGATGTCCCCGGACCCGGTATGCTGCATACATTACCCTGCGTGCTTAATTGAGTGCAAGGAGACACCACCACGCGGGACTCGCATTGGTGACGGCAGCGGCCGGTCTTGCGTGGCGCGAAGTGGTGGTGATTTCGCAAATTCGGCAGCCAGAACGCGCCACGCCGTCGCCGCGGCCTGCAACCGTGACTACGGCGACCCACCCTCAGGGAGTGCGAGGAGTCCCTCGACGACGGCGACGAGATCGTCTCCGGTCACGTCGGCCGGCGAGTAGATATCCGGGAAACGCTTCTCCAGCCGGCTGACCCAGCCGGTGACCAGGCCCGCGTGGTGAGCTCCGTGCGTGTCCCAGCTGTGGGCGGCGACCAGTGCGACCCGTTCCGGCGGTACGCCGCAGGTTCGTGCGGCATGAAGGTAGATGTCCGGTGCGGGCTTCCAGCGCTGGATGTCGTCCACCGACAGGACCCGCTGGACGTACGCGTCGACGCCCGCGCGACTCAACAATGCGCTGGTGTTCTTGACCGATCCGTTGGTCAGGGTGATCACCTCGACGCCGGCGTCGTGGGCCAGCCGCATGGCCGGCTCGACATCAGGGTGCGGATCCAGCTCGGCGAAGCCGGCGACGATGTGGCGTACCGCATCGTCGGAGAGCGCGCCGCCGGTCACCGCGGCGAGGCCATGGGTGGCGATGTCAGGGAACGGGCGGTAGCCGCCGCTGGCGACGAGCACGAACGCGTCGCGGAGCAGGCGAGAGAACCACAGCTCCAGCACGTGGCCCGGCTGGCCGGCATCGATGATGCGCTGCCGCAAGGGTTCCAGGGGAAACAGCGTCTCGATCACGTCGAACGCGATCACCGATGGTCGGTTGACCATGCCGAACTCCCTTCTGACGTCCGGTGAACGGGCGTGGGTGGGTGGTCAGTCAGCCGGCTGCTGGTTTGTCGCATGCGGCCTCCAATCGGACAGTCTCGAGCGACGCTAGGGCGGCGGTGTATCCGCGTTCGGTGACCCCGCACACAGAACGCCGCCCGAGGGCCGGGCGAAACGCGAGGCGGCGCCGACCGCCCGTCGGCGCCGCCTCGCGTTCTCTCAGTTCGATCCACTTCCGGGATCAGTCTCCGGTGTACTCGAAGATGTAGAGCCCGAAGTCACGATCGCCGGCGTGCCACGCCGGGCGCGCTGCGGCTGACGGAGAGCCGGACGACGGGCACGGGCGTGGTGATCTCGTCGTACGAACGTGCCGGCAAGCCGACGTACGGCGCGGTGGGCCTGGACACCTGACCGCGACCGTCGCTTCCGTCACTTCGGCAGCTTGGGAGGTTTCGGGAGCGGCCCACCCGGCGCATGGTGGAGCGCCTCGAAGCCGGGCAGGGCGAGACCCTGCGGCCCGTAGAGCAGCGATGCAAGCGCCACGCTGCACCATGGCGCGAACGCGCCCACCAGACGCAGCGGTGCGGTGTCGTTGAAGTACAGCTCGAACCACCAGGATTCCGGGGCGGGCCGCAACTCCACAACGCCGGAAAACCAGAAGACCACCCAGCCGCGGTAGTCGCAAAGGATGCGCCGATCCGTCATGACGGTGCGGGTGCTCCCGAGATGTTGCCATTGCGGCGTGGCCTGCTCGTCCGCCCAACGCGCCCATGCCTTGTGCTCAGCACGCACCTGCCGGTTGTGCATGGCCCGGATGATCGCAGTCGGGCCAATGCCGAGCATGCCTATGCCGTGTTTTCGCTGCGGCCGCACGGGAATGGTCACGTTCTTTCCCACGCGGCGCTCGAATCCGAGCTCGGTCTCGACCAGTACCTGTTCATCCGGCTCCAGGCGTACGGTCGTCGGACCGGCCGTCGGGATCGCCCCGCCCTCGCTCAGCAGGGCGTACAGCCGACACGCGCGTTCCCAGCCGTCGGCAAAGATCGCCTTCCGGTCAGCCACGGTTCACTCCCCGGTTGCGCCGAGTCGTGTGACGCCTCGCCGACTTCCGCCTGGTCATCGATCGACGTTATCAAGCCCGCGGTTCATCGCCGGCCGGGCGCGAACTCGTTATGCGTCGAGGTTGTCGATGATGGCGGCGGTGAGGTCCTTGGTTCCGGTTCTGCCACCGAGGTCGGGTGGGAGATTCCCGGCCGCCGTGGTCGTCTCGATCGCCCGATCGATCCGGGCCGCTTCGTCGGGCAGTCCCAGATGTCGGAGCATCAGCGCCCCGCTACCGATCGCCCCGATCGGGTTGGCAATGCCTCGACCGGCGATGTCGGGTGCGCTGCCGTGAACCGGCTCGAACATGCTCGGAGCCGTCCGCTCGGGGTTGAGGTTCGCGCTCGCCGCGAGGCCGAGGCTGCCGGCCAGGGCGCTACCGAGGTCGGACAGGACGTCACCGTGCAGGTTCGAGGCCACCACCACCGATAGCGATTCCGGCTGGAGGACGAACCTGGCGGCCATGGCGTCGACCAGACAGCTGTCGGCGTCGACGTCGGGATAGTCCCGGCGTACCCGATCGAACACCTCGTCCCACAGGACCATGCCGAACTGTTGAGCGTTGCTCTTCGTCACGCCGGTGACCTTCGGCCGGTCTCGGGTGCGAGCCAGCTCGAAGGCGAACCGGATGATGCGCTCGCAGCCGAACTCGGTGAACAGCGCCGACTGCACGGCTACCTCCTGGCCGTCACCGCGAGCCGACAAGTTGCGTCCTCCGAAGCCGGAGTACTCGCCTTCGCTGTTCTCCCGGACGACGATCCAGTCGAGCGGGGTGTCGTCGGCCTTCCGCAACGGGCTGGTCACGCCCGGCAGAAACCGGACCGGCCGGATATTGACCCACTGATCGAAGCCCTGGCAGATCGCCAGACGCAGACCCCACAGGCTGATGTGGTCGGGCACTGATTTCCAGCCGACTGCTCCGAAATACACGGCCTCGAATCCACGCAGCTGCTGCAATCCGTCCTCGGCCATCATGCGCCCGGTGTCGGTGTAGTACTGACACCCCCACGGAAACTCCTCCCACTCGAAGGCGAACTTCCCGTGGGACGCGGCCGCCGATGCCTCCAGCACGTCGCGGCCGGCGGCAGCGACCTCTTCGCCGACGCCGTCTCCGGGGATCACGGCCACCCGGATCGTACGCGTAGAGCCCACGAGGAAACTCCTGTTCTGCGGTGTCACGAACCAAGGCGGGCTGTGCCCCAACCAACCGACCAACCCGAGCCCGATTGAACGGCCCGGGTCGTGCGTGTGTCCAACACGATCCGCCGATCCGGCTGGTAGTGAGCGCCTATCAGTGCGGGTGACTCCCGGTTTTGGCGACATCCAAGAAGGCCTCTGCGGCAGGTGTGAGCCGCGCGCAGCGATGCACTAAGCAGATGTGCAGAAGCGACGGCGGCTCGAGCGGCAGGACTCGCAGCCCCGCCGTACGTGCGAGCGGAGCCCACGCCTCGGTCATGACGGCGGCCCCGACACCCTTGAGCACCAACGGCAGAATCGCCTCCCGATGCTCGGCTTCGACGGCGATGTGCACGTCGACACCTTGCGCGACGATCTCGTCGACGACCTGCCGCTGTCCCGTCCCTTGCTGGCCGACGATCAGGCTGACCCCGGCCAGATCGGCCGCCGTCGCGTGGTCCTTGGCAGTGATCGGAGGGTCGGGGCGCAGAATGAGGACGAACCGCTGTGCCTCCAGGACGTGCGTACGGATGCCGGCGGCCTCGACCGGATGTGGCGCCCCTAGCAGGCCCAGCTCCGCGACGCCGGTCCGTACGGCATCCATCACCGGTCCCGGAGTGGGCTCGGCGCGGACCCTGACCGAAACCTGAGGGTGCCGCTGGCTGAACCGGTCGATGATGGTGCTCAGCGGTTCGAGGGATGGAGACGGCATGCTGACGACATCGACGACTCCGGACCCGAGCCCCTTGAGGGACGCGATCGTGGCCTGCGCGGTATCGATGTCCCGCAGCACCTGCCGCGCCGGCTCGATCAGCGCGCGACCCGCGTCAGTGAGTACGGCCCTCCGGCCGATGCGGTGGAACAGCAGCACACCGAGGTGACGCTCCAGCCCACCGATGGCCTGCGACAACGACGGCTGCGCCAGGTGCAAGTGCCTGGCTGCACGGTTGAATCCACCGTTGTCGACAATGGCCAGAAAGTACGCCAGCTGACGGACGTCCACGCGCGCCTCCGGGTTCCGGATCGGTAGGCGCAGCCTACTTGTCGGGTAGAGAAGTCTTGTTGGACCTCTGACCCCCGCGACATGCAGAGTTCGTGCTATGACATGCTTCCACCCTCTTAATCGAGACCTCCGACGCAGACCACCTGCCGCGCCTACGGTGATGTGAGGCCAGACGATCGATGCGGATCAAGGACATCCGGGCCAGCGTTCACACCATTTCCATCTCCGTGCCGCTGATCTCGGAGAAGGTCAGCGGCTACGGACGGGAGGAGCAGCGCGAGTTCGTCTTCTGCGAGGTGGAGACCGACGAGGGGCTGACCGGCGTCGCGGTCACCGGACACTTCCTGGCGCACTCGGTGGTATCCGCCCTGGAGCGGTACTTTCTGCCGGCGGTGCGCGACATGGACGTGCGTGACGTCGAGGCGATCCATGAGCGGGTATGGCGGACGCTGAATCCGCGCGCCATGACCGGCGTCGTTTCCAGCGCGTTGTCGCTGCTGGACATCGCGATGTGGGACATCCACGGCAAGGCAGTCGAGCGCCCGGTCGCCGGCCTGCTCGGAGGTGCCCGCGATGAGGTCGACTGTTACGTAACGTTCGGCTTCCCGCAATACGATTGGGAGCAGCTGGCCGCGGCGGCACGGCTGCACGTGGACAACGGATTCACCGGGCTGAAACTCGTCGTGGCCGTCGACCCGGGCGGCTGGCGTGAGGACGCGGCGCGCATCCGTGCGGTGCGTGAGGAAGTCGGCGACGGCATCGACATCATGATCGACGCCAACTACCTCTTCCGGCCAGTGGACGCGCTCTACCTGTGCCGGGCCATTGAGGACTGCGGCATCACCTGGTTCGAGGAACCCTTGCATCAAAACGACGCCCGGGCGTTGGCGGACCTGCGTTCCCGTACGTCGATTCCCCTTGCGGCCGGACAGATGGAGGGGCACCGATGGCGGTTGCGAGAACTGGTCGAGCACAAAGCCGTCGACGTCATCCAGCCCAACGTCTGCTACGGAGGCGGCTATACCGAGGTGCGGAAGACCGCCCATCTCGCACAGATATACAACCTGCCGATCGCCAACGGCGGCGGCTGGCCGTTGTTCAACCTGCATACGATGGCCGGCCTGATGAACGGGTGGCTGGTCGAGTGGCATCTGGGCATGGTCCAGGTCGGCGAGATGCTCTTCCCGGACGCACCAGGACCGGTTGACGGCAAGATCGCCGTACCGGATCGGCCGGGCCTCGGGCTGACCGTCGACCGTGAGGCACTGCGGGCCTCGCTGGTGACGGACACCTGAGCCACCTGAGCACGCTCGGGCCCGGCCGCTGGCCGCCGGCCGCGACAACCACGAGGAGGGAGATTTGGTCAACATCGTGGACGTTCGCGACGTCGTCGTCCCGATTCGCTCCGACATCCGCAACGCGTACATCGACTTCAGCACGATGACGGTCTCCGTGATCGCCCTGATCACAGACGTCGTGCACGAGGGGCGCCCAGTCGTTGGCTTCGGCTTCAACTCCAATGGCCGCTACGCTCCTCAGGGCTTGTTGCGTGAACGCTTCATCCCTCGCCTGCTGGAGGCCGCGCGGACGGATCCGGGGACGCTTCTCGACGAGTCCGGAACGAATCTCGACCCTGACGCGATATGGCATGTCTTGATGCGCAACGAGAAACCCGGCGGCCATGGAGAGCGTTCGGTCGCGGTAGGGGCTCTGGACATGGCCGTCTGGGACGCCACGGCGAAGATCGCGCAGGTGCCCTTGTGGCGCCTGCTCTCCGACCAGTCGCATGGCGGTGATGCGGTGCCGCGGGTGTTCGTCTACGCGGCGGGTGGTTACTACTATCCGGGTGAGACTCACACGGCGCTCGTCGACGAGATGCGCTCCTACCTAGACCGCGGCTACTCCGTGGTGAAGATGAAGATCGGCGGCGCGCCACTCGACGAGGACCTACGGCGCATCGAAGCGGTCGTCGACGGCGTACTCGGCGGGGACGCCGGCCGGCTGGCAGTCGACGCGAACGGTCGCTTCGATCTGCGCACCGCCGTCCGCTATGCCGAGGCGCTCGCCCCCATGGGCCTGCGGTGGTACGAAGAGCCCGGGGACCCGCTGGACTACCACCTGCACAACGCGCTGTCCGGCGGCTATGCCGGACCGTTGGCCACCGGCGAGAATCTCTTCAGCCACCAGGACGCGCGCAACCTGATCCGCTACGCGGGGATGCGATCCGATCGGGACATCCTCCAGTTCGATCCTGCGCTCTCCTACGGCCTGGTCGAGTACTTCCGTACGCTCGACATGCTCGCTGAACATGGCTGGTCGAGGCACCGCTGCATTCCGCACGGCGGCCACCAGATGGCGTTGAACGTCGCCGCCGGGCTCGGCCTTGGGGGCTGCGAGTCGTACCCCGACGTCTTCGCGCCGTTCAACGGCTTCGCCGACCACATCGCCGTCGAGGACTCCCGCGTCGAGCTTCCCGAGGAGCCCGGCCTGGCCATGGAGACCAAGGCGGAGCTGTATTCCACGGTGCTCAAGCCGCTCGCGGAGTCCCCATAGGCACCCGACCCGGCCTCGCCGGCAGGGAAGACCGACGACTTTCGCGCCGAGATAGACGGAGCGACGTGGTGAGCAGCCGACGGGCTGTGTGATCGGCGTGGGTCGATACACGGCAGCGACGCACTGTTACGCGGCAACGGTCAGAATCGGCGAGCAGTTTGACCCGATTCAAGCGACCGTTGGCGTGTAACGACCCGTGCGGCCCGAACGTCCGGCCGGTCGCCGTCGGTCACGACGGCGACCGGCCGCTTTCCCGTCCACCCGGCCAACCCGTCACCCAATTCCCTTGGCGAGGCGCGCGATCTCCCCGACGTCCGCACACTCGTCCAGACGCCAGCACATTTCCACCAGCCGGTGCGTGGCATCGGTTCCGATACGAGGCGCGGCAAGGTCGGTGAACTTCGCCTCGATCTCGGCGTCGGTCATCGGCTTGGCCGGTGTGCCCTTGTTGTGCTGCACGCTGCTGCTCACTCGACGTCCGTCGGCCAGGACGAGCTCCACGGTCGCGGCGTCCTTCGGGCGGTCGTCGTCGACGACGATGCTCACGCGATCACGCATCCCGGCGACGACCGGGTCGTTCACCCGCTCGTCGGTGAACTGACCGACGCTCGCCGCACCGTCCACGGCCGCCACGGCGGCACTGTGGAAGATGCTGAACTTCCCCTCCAGGCCGGTGGTCGGCTTGTCCTTCCCGGTCACCCACGAGACGTAGTCATTGACCGTCGCCTTCACCGACTCGATCTGGTCCGGCACGAGGCGGTGTTCCTCACGGAGCCCGATGACGGCCTCGATCGTCGGATGAGTCAGCGAGCCGCACGCGTACGGCTTGAAGCCGTTGTCCGGCAACGTCCATTCTTCGCCCAGGCCGGTGGTGACCAGCTCGGGGTCGGGGTCGGGGGAGAGCACCCGCAGGAAGCCGCGTTCGCTCTCCAGGATCGAGCTGGATGCGGTGAAGCCGTTCCGGGCAAGGAACGCCGCCAGCAGGCCATCCATCGCGGCCTTGCCCGGATGCAACGCCTTCCCCATGCTTCCGTAGACACCCTTGAGGCCGGCCGCCTGCGTGCCGGCCGCGCCGAGCGCGTTCGCCACCTGCCCGGCGTCGAGCCTCAGTAGGCTCGATGCCGCCGCGGCCGCTCCGAAGTGCCCGACCGTGCCCGTGACATGCCACCCCGCCTCGTAATGGGACGGGCCGGCGGCGAGGGCGATTCGGATCTCGGTCTCGAACCCGGCGACGAACGCCGCGAGCGCGCGGCGTCCGTCCACCTGGTCGAGTTCGCTCAACGCGATGACGACCGGCCATACCGGCGCACTCCCGTGAACGGTCGTCCGCGCCGGATTGTAGGTGTCGTCGTAGTCGAGCACGTGTGCCGAGAACCCGTTCGCCAACGCCGCGAGGAGCAGCGTCGTCTGCCGGCCCGTTCCCAGCACGGTCGCCGTACGGTCCGAACCGAGCTCGTCGGAGACCGCGCAGAGGACCTCGGCGGAGGGGTCGGCGGACCCAGCGAGCGTGACTCCCAGCCAGTCGATGAGACACCGCTTGGCCTGGTGCATCACCTCGACCGGGATGTCCGGTGCGTCGAGTGCGGCGACGAAGCCGGACAGCTCGCTGGTCGCGCCCACGGCAGACCTGACCGTCCTGCTAGCCAAGATCCGCCGACTCGAGAGCCTCCGCCACTCGATCGTTTTGTTCGGCAAGGAAGCTCTGCCACTCCTCACCGACCCGCAGCTGGGTGACCAGACCGTTCGTCTCCGAGTACTCCTTCCAGGAGTCGGTCTCGAGGAGCTGCGTGAACGCGTCCTGATAGTACGTGAGCGCCTCCTCGGGGATGTCCGGCGGCGCCATGACTCCCCTCACCTGCGGAACGAGCCCGACGTCGTACCCCTCGTCCTCGACCGTTGGCGCATCGGGAAATACCGGCGAGGGGTCGGGGCTGATGGTGGCGATGATCTCGAGCTTGCCGGCGTCCACCTGTGAGGCGAAGTCCTGCGCGCTGCCGAACATCATGTCCGCGTCTCCATTGAGTAGGGCCGTGACCCGCTGGCCCACCTCCTCGAAGGAGAGGAACTGCCAGTCGGTGCCGGTCTCCGCCTGGAGCGCCGCACCGTTGAGCGCGCCGACCTCCGTGGTGGAGCCGCCGGTCTGCACGAGCTCGCCGGGCTTCGACTCGGCGTCCTCGATGAAGTCGGTCAGCGACTCGTACGGGGAGTCGGCCGAAACGGCCATGACTTCCGGCTCGATGATGAGACCGGCAACCGCCGTGAGGTCGTTGACCGTCACGGACGCGCCCTCGATCGTCTGCGGCGTGGTCAGCCAGGTCGTGGTCATGGCCGAGATGGTGTCGGTCTCGCCCTGCCGTTCCAGCAGGTACGACATCGCGCCCGCACCCTCTCCGGCCTCCTCGTTGCGTACCGACCAGTTGGAGGAGATGACATTCTCCTCGCGCATCATCGAGACGACGTCGCGCACGAAGATGTCACTTCCGCCGCCTGGCCCGGTATGTACCAGGATCTCGGGATCTTGGGGCTCGAACTCCTCCCCGTCCTGCGCACCCGCACCCCCATCCGACTCATCCGTCTGCAGGCCGCAGGCGGAGGTGAGGAGTGCCACGAGGGCACACGACGTGAGAGCGCGCGCCATTCGAGTGTCGGACATCTGCCAACCTCCTATGTTCTCCGTTGAAAATCATTGCTCGTGCTTTTCATCGAGGACGACATCCGTGGCGTCTGCATCCTCTCCTTCTTGTTGCGACGGCGTGTTGGGCGATGGCTCCCCCGGTGCCGGTTCGGGTTCGGCGCGCTCCCTCCTGCGAAGCAGCGCCGGTACGACGAAGATGAGTACCGCGAGCACCAGGAAGGCGACGGCCCACGGGCGGGTGACGAAGATGTCCGGATCTCCCTGGGAGATCACCAGGGACCGGCGCAGGGATCGTTCGAAGAGCGGACCCAGGACGAAGGCCAGAACCATGGGCGCGGTCGGGAAGTCGGCCTTGCGCATGACGTAGCCCAGGAGGCCGAAGATGACGAGCAGCCACACGTCGAACAACGAGGTGTTGAGGCTGTACACGCCCACGACCGAGATGACGATGATGCCCGGGTACAGGATGTGGTACGGGATCCGCAGGATGCTCGCGAACACCGGGATCATCGGCAGGTTCAGCAGCACCAGCACGACGTTGCCGATGTACATGCTGGCGATGATGGGCCACACCACGTCGGGGTTCTCGGTGAAGAACCTGGGTCCCGGCTGCAGCCCGTAGACGAAGAGCGCTCCAAGCATGATGGCCGTGCTGGCCGACCCGGGTATGCCGAGGGTGAGGAGCGGTACGAACGAACCCGCGGTCGCCGAGTTGTTGGCTGCCTCCGGCGCGGCGACCCCCGCGATGGACCCCTTGCCGTACTTTTCCGGGTGCCGGGAAAGGCGCTTCGCGAGCGTGTAGCTGACGAACGATGCGACGGTCGAGCCGGCCCCGGGCAGCGCGCCGACGAAGAACCCGACGATCGAGCCCTGACCGATCGCCCCGGCCGATTCGACGAGATCCCTCCGCTTCGGGAACAGATCCCTGACCCGGCCAGGAACCTGGAAGAGCGAGCGCCCTGTCTTCGCTTCGACGTTCACCATGACCTCGGCGATGGCGAACAGACCGATGCACAGCGCAACGAACTCGACTCCGTTGGCGAGCTCGATCCGTTCCATGGTGAAGCGCGTCGACCCGGAGAACAGGTCGATGCCGATGGTCGACAGGAGGAACCCGCCGAGTCCAGCGATGATCGCCTTGATCTGTGAGCGCCCGGCCAGGAGAACCACCATGCTGAGACCCACCGCCATGAGGGCGGTGTACTCAGGAGGGCCGAAGATGACCGCGAGATCCGCCACCGCCGGAGCCAGGAACGTCAAGCCGAGAAGACCGACCGTGCCGGCGACGAACGACCCGATCGCCGCGATGCCGAGGGCGGGGCCGGCGCGCCCCTGCTTGGCCATCTGGTAGCCGTCGATCGCGGTGACCACCGAGGCGTCCTCGCCCGGGATGTTGAGCAGGATCGACGTGGTGGAGCCACCGTACTTGGAGCCGTAGTAGATGCCGGCCATCATGATGAGCGCGGTGGCGGGCTCCAGGTTGACCGACAGGGGGAGGAGGATCGCGATGGTGGCGGGCGTGCCGAGCCCGGGAAGTACTCCGATAGTGGTCCCGGCCACCACTCCGAAGATCACCCAGAAGAGGTTCGTCATGGTGAGCGCGGCAGCGAAACCGCCCGAGAGACCTTGCAGCGCTTCGGTCATGTCATCGTCTCCGTTGCGTCCCGATGATGGACACCACTGTCATCGACCTCCGGTGTACGTTCAGGACCCGAACGGCCCGGCAGGCAGCCGGACCTGGAGCAGCTCCGCGAAGAGCAGCCAGACGAGTAGGGGAACCGCGATGGCCGTGATTACCGAGCTGAGCCCGCGCCGACGCTCGATGACGAAAAGGATCACCGCGACGAGCAAGAACATCGTGAGCAGGAAGCCCAACGAACCCACCAGAAGCGCGGCCGCCATCACGGCGACCCAGAGGCCGAGCGACCGCATGGCCTCGTGCCGGCCCGGTAGCCGGAACTCTTCGGCGGTGCCGCGCGGAGTCCGCAACCGCGTCACGACGAGCGCTACGCCCGTCACCATCAGCGCGATCCCCAGAAGAGCCGGGAAGAATCCCGGGCCTGGGACACCCTCGATGTAGAAGCGCAGCTGCAGGCTCTGGAACAGCACGAAGACACCAAAGACCGCGAGGATGCCGCCGGAAACGGCGTCGGCCTCGCGGAAGGTGGCCACCCATCTCATGGTGTGCCCTCCAACGTCTTGTGCAGCCTCGCGACGTCGTCCAGCCCCTCGATGCCCCAGATGGCGTCGGCCGCCATCCGGGCCTGGTCCTTGCCGATGGCCAGGTCAGCGCATTCGAAGAACTTCGCCTCCAGCTGCTCACGCGACATCGGTTTGCGGGGATGGCCGGTGGCGAACGCCTCCACTCGCTCGACGACCGTGCCGTCCTTCAGCCGGATCGTGACGCGGGTATCCATGTGCTGGAATCCCGCCGCGTCTATCTCCTGGTCCACGACGTGGTGGCAGCGTTCCATCATCTCTTGCACTTCCGGGCTGCGGACGACCTCGTCGCGGAACTCCTCAATCCCGACCTTGCGCCGCAGGATGGCGATCGCCAGGAAGAACGGGAACGAGAACTTCGCCTCCAGTGACGTGGTCGGCATGCGGTAGATGAGTGCGTTCGGCATCGCCGAGTTCGTTCCGGCGATGGCCTCCTCTACCTGGTCGGGTGTGATGTCGTGTTCACGCACCAGTTCGAGCACGGCGTCCTGTCCCGGATGCGACAACGAGCCGGAGGGATAGGGCTTGATCGAGACGCCGGGGTCGTCGAGGAAGAACGGCGAGCCGAGCCTGCCCTCGATGCGCGCCGGATCGTAGCCGTCGCTCGAGGCGGCGTACATTCCCCGGTCGGCCTCGAGGATGTTCCGCGCGGCCGTGAAGCCGTCACCGGCGAGGCGGGCGGCGAAGACGCCGGCCCGCGCGGCGTTGCCGGCATGTAGCGGCTTGGTCATGGTCCCGAAGCTTTCGCGGTAGCCGCCGGACAACGACGCGGCGGAGCCGAGCGCATGGAGCAGCTGCCCGCGTGAGAGCCCGAGGAGCTTGCCCGCGCCCGCGACCGCTCCGATGGCTCCGAAGGTCCCGGTGGAGTGGAAGCCCTTCTGGTAGTGGCGCGGATTGGACGCGTCCGCGGTCCGGCACGCGACCTCGACCCCCGCCACATAGGCCGTGAGCAGATCTCGCCCGGACGCGCCGACGGCCTCGGCGACCGCCGAGGTCGCGGCGAGCACCGGCGCGGTCGGATGCGTCAGCAGGCCGTACACGCTCTCCGGATTCGTAGAGAGCTGGGTGTCGTCGTAGTCCATCGCATGGATCGCGAGGCCGTTCACCAGGGCCGCGAGCTCGACGGACGTCCGTAGCGGTGTTCCGAAGACGGTGACCTCGCCGGCAGAGGCGACTCGCTCGAGGTAGCGCCGCATCACCCGATGGCTCTCCTCCGCGACCCCGCTGAGCGTGAGACCGTACCCGTCGAGGATGTGCTCGATCGCCGTGCTGCGTACCGCCTCCGGTATGTCGTCGTACCGAAGGCCGAGCGTGAAGTCCGCTACGTATTCCGTCAGTGACATCTCCATGCCTCTCGCATTCCTTCCGACCAGGTGAACGGGTCCGGGTCTCGTCGTCTTCGGTGACGGCCGGGGTCCGCCCGACGAGGGTTTTCGTCACGCGGACGTGGTATCGGCGTGCGTGCAGGTCAGCTGGGCGAACCGGAAGGCCGGCTTCTCGAGTTCGTGGGTGTGGATGAGGCCGAGCTCGGCCGGTGTGATGGCGAATCGGGCCCGTTCGTCGGTGAACCGCAGATCGTGCGCACCGACGGGTGGTCGACGCCGAGGCGTCTGACGTCGTCTTGTTGCGAGAAGCGCTCCGCCCTCACCACGTCTGCACCAGGGTCGGCCAGCGACATCGTGCAGGGGCCGGAGGGGAGGCGGGTCAGGTCGGGCAACCCGACGAGCATGGATCGGAGCACCTGCCTTCCCACTGTACGGGATTGCTTCTCGTGTTACGGACAAATTACGGTTAGGGTGACGTGCTGTCAAGGGATGACTGAGGACCGTTTGAACTGAAGACCGTTGAGACGAGGGAGCGCCCAGGACCCCATGGCCGAAGGAAGCAAGCCGCGGCCTGTAAGCGTGCAGTCCATCGACCGGGCGGCACGCATTCTGCGTTGCTTCAGCGCCAGGACACCGACGCTCGGGATCTCCGAGATCGCCCGCCAGACCGACCTCACCACGAGCACGACCCATCGCCTGCTTGTCGCCCTGCAGCACAACCAACTCGTCCGGCAGACCACGGATCGCCGGTATGCCCTCGGGCCGCTGCTGATTCGGCTCGTCCGCAGCGGCGCGGTCTCGCCGACTCTGCGCGAGGCGGCACTCCCGTCGATGACCGCGCTACGGGACGCGGAGGAGGAGACGGTCGGGTTGCACATGCTCCTGGCCGACGACGAGCGCGTCGTCGTAGACCAGGTCGAGAGCCACCTGCCGCTGCGGCGGACCTACACCGAGCTGGGTAACCCCATCCCGCTGCCGTACGGCGCACCGGGCAAGATCATCGCGGCCTTCCTCCCGGAAGATCGCAGGGAGGCCGTGCTGCGGCGCCCACTGAAGCACGTGACCCCAGCGACGGTGGTCGACCCCGATGCTCTGCGCGACGAGATGGACCAGGCGAGGCATGCCGGCTATGCGCTGTCGTTCGCCGAACGTACGCCGGGAATCCACACCGTGTCCGCGGCGATCTTCGACCACAGCGGATCCGTGGTGGGTTGCCTCAGCCTGACCGGGCCGGAACTGCGCCTGCCGGCCGAGCGAATGCACACGCTCGGCCCACGCGTCCGCGACGCGGCCTGGACGATCTCGGAGATGCTCGGAGCAACCGACGAGCTGGTGCGGTCACAGCACGCAACCCCGCCGCCGTAGCCCGGCGTCGCCGCTGGTCCGCGGGCGTCAAGGCACTCGGGTGCGCTCACCTGTCCAGCAGGCCCGGGTCTCGACCAGGAGTTTCGACCTGGTTGGGGTCTACTCGTCGCCGCCTTCCCTGCGAGGCTGCTTGTTCGAGCATGCTGACGGCCGCGGTGACACCCGGCGCGGTGGTGATGGCTTCACCGAGCTTGCCGGCCGAGGCGACGTAGCCGTCACGTCTACGCACCGCCGTGACTGCGTCCTTGATCTGAGCGGGGGTGGCCCGTTCGCCGTCCAGTGCGATCCCGGCGCCGGTACGCGCGATCTGGTGTGCCAGTGCCGGTTGATCTGCGGCCTCGTTGGGCAGGCACACTACGGGCAGCCCGTGCGCAAGCGCAGCGGCGACGGTTCCGTGCCCGGCGTGCGTCACGACCACGGCGGCCGACGGCAACACCTCGGCGTGCGGCACGAACGGCACCAGAGCGGCGTCCCCGGGCACGCTCAGAGCGGTGGTGTCCATGAGACCCGTGGTGACCAGCAACCGGTGCTGCCCGTCGTCGAGGGCATCGAGCGTCCGCTGGATCCGAGAGGTCTGATCCCAAGCCACCCCGGTGGAGAAGCTGGCCACCACGAGCGGCCGCGGGTCGGTCTCCGACCAGGGCGGACGCCAGCCTGACGGTGGTGCCGGCTCCGCGATCGGGCCGACGTACCGGAACTCCGCCGGCACCTCGGCGGCAAGCGGATCGAGCTCCGGAACGCTGGTGCACAGCGTCAAGAACGGTAGCCACGCATCCCAAAGCCGGCTCGCCGGCGTACGGCCGGCCGCCACGCGAACCGCGTTGACCGCGCCCAGCATCGGCGCCTCCACGGCGCCTCCCGGGGGTACGAGCGCCCCCGGCGCGCTGTGCACGAGCACCACCGTCGGCACCCCTAAGCGCTCAGCAGCGGCCAGCGCTCCAAACATCAGGCAGTCCACCACGAGCACGTCGTACGACGCGGCGAGCGCCTCGGGCACGTCCGTCAGGTGCTTTTCGGATGCCCATACGGTGCCGACCAGCGCCCGCATCCAGTTGTCCGGCTGCGCTCTCGGCCAATCACGCTGCGCACCCTCGAGGGTCCGGAATCCCAAGCCGAGTTGCTCGAAACGCTCACGCTGCACTTCATATCCGGCGAACACCACTTCGTGTCCCTGCGCCACAAGCTCACACGCCAGCCCGGTCGCCGGAACCTGATTACCCGCTCCAGGCCAGGTCAGGAAAAGGTAGCGGAACATGTCAGGCACTCCCCAGGATGGATTTGACCATCAACGTCATCGTCTTCTCTGCCGCGGCTCGAGAACGACCGAAGTCGCGGCGCAACAGCTTCCACATGTAGACGTCGCACGTGCACACCAGCGCGTCGACCACGCGCGCACGTCGGCCCGCCGGCATGGTCTCCAGGTAAGGAGCGAACAGCAGTTCCACGCGTTCTCGATGTTTTGCTCGCCCCAACTCGACGATCGGTCTTACGGCAGGGTCGGCCTCCTCCGCGAGGCTGCGTACCACCACGTCCCCGAATGCCTCGTAATGGTCGAACCACGTACGGACCGCCGCGTCCACGTCGCCGGGCTCTGCCCCACGGAGCTGTTCGGCGATCTCGGCCAGCACCTCCTCCAGCGCCTGCCGCAACAGCTTCCCCCGACTGCCGAACACCCGCAGCACGGTCTGCACGCTCACCTCCGCCCCCGCGGCCACATCCTCGAGCCGTATATCGGAGTGCAGCCTGGACCTGAGCAACCGTGCGGCAGCATCCAGAATCCGCTGCCTCGTTTCCTCCGCCGCAACCGCCCTCGAACGCATCGTGTACGTCCTCGACGTATTCACGTTAACTAGACTAACACGAAATGTCTCGCGTCCCCAGAGAGGCCATGAAGCCCACATTTCGCGCCGAGATTGCACATCTGGCCAACCACCAGTGCAATCTCGGCGCGAAGGTCCTAGGCTCCCCTGTCACGTCCCCCCGTCTCAAAACGGCGTAAGGAAGAGACGCATGAAACTGTTCCAATCGATGGGCCGCGGGCTTTCGGTGATCTCCGCCCGGTTCATGCCCGACCCGATGATCTTCGCGCTCCTGCTCTCCGTGGTCGTGTTCGTCCTCGGACTCGTCCTGACGGACAACGGGCCCATAGACATGCTCGTCCACTGGTACGACGGCTTCTGGAGCCTGCTGGAGTTCGCCATGCAGATGGTGCTCATCCTGGTCACCGGGTACGCCCTGGCGACGGCGCCGGGACTGGCGAACGGCATCAGGTGGATGGCGCGCGTCCCCAATACCGGCCGCTCCGCGGTCTTCGTCACTGCGCTGGTCTCGACGATGTTCACCTGGTTCCACTGGGGCCTGGGACTGATCGTCGCCTCGTTGTTCGCCCTCACCCTCGGCCGGGAGGCCGCCAAGCGTGGCGTGAAGGTGCACTATCCGCTGCTCGGCGCCGCGGCGTACTCGGGCCAGATGGTGTGGCACATCGGCCCGTCGACCTCGGCCGGCCTGCTGTCGGCCACGGAGGGCCACTTCCTGGAGGACCTCATCGGCGTCGTGCCGATCACCGAGACCTCGTTCACCTCGTACGCACTCATCCTCAGCGTCGTCCTCGTGTTCCTCGTGGTCCCGTTCGCGCTGTGGTCGATGACGCCGAACGACGACGAGGCCGTCGGCCTGGAGGGGTACGCGCCCGAGAAGATGGAGCGGCCCGGCGACGGCAGCGACGAGGGATCGGCTGCCCGCCCGCAGGGCGGTGGGACCCGCAAGCCGGGTCCGGGGGCACAGACGGCGACGGTGGAGACCGGGCGAACGCCGGCCGACCGGATCGAGAACAGCCGGATCGCCGCCGCTCTGATCTGGATTCCGGGCCTCGTCTACGTCGTGTACTTCTTCGCGACGGAGGGGTTCTCGCTCGACCTCAACATCTTCAACTTCGCGTTCATCTCGATCGGCCTGGCGCTGCACGGCACCCCGATCGCGTACTACCGCGCCATCCAGCAGGCCGTGTCCGGGGCGGCCGGCATCATCCTCCAGTTCCCGTTCTACGGCGGGATCGCCGGCATGATCGGCTCCTCCGGGCTGGCCACGATCTGGGCCGGCGGGCTGCTCGCGATCTCGACGCCCTTCACCTTCCCGGTGGTGGCGTGGCTGACCGGCAGCTTCATGAACATCTTCGTGCCATCAGGCGGCGGGGAATGGGCCGTCATCGGCGAGGTGATCAGCCGTACGGCGCTCGAGCTCGACGTGCCGACCGGCCAGGCGATCATCGCCTACGGCGCCGGCGACATGTGGACCAACATGCTGCAGCCGTTCTGGGCCATCCCGCTGCTGGGCATCATGGGCCTGCGGGCGCGCGACATCATCGGCTACACGGTCGGGCTGATGCTCGTGGCGGGACCGTTCATCGCGCTCGGCCTGCTGCTGCTTCCGTACTGAGCCGGTGCGCCACCGTCACCTCCCACCGCTGCCGGAACCACAGGTCTGCGTCCACGCGGTGCGGTCGCATACCGGTCGTCTCCCCGCCGGCAAGGTCGCCCTCGAGGTCGGCCCGCACCACGGCGGCCGCGTCAGGGGCGGTGACCGACTGCTGCAGCCACTGCTCCACCGGGCGGTTGATCTCGCGCTCCCCGACGGCGTCCACCGCCAGCCCGTGGTCGCGCAGCCACCGGGATACGACGCCTCGCGGCGGCATGCTCACGTGCGAGGAGTCGCGCATCCGCTCGACGTGGTCCTGCCGCACGGCGATGTCGGGGTCGGTCGACGCCGCCAGGTCCTGCACCACCAGCCGCCCACCGGGCCGCAGCACCCGCACCATCTCCGCGAGCGCGGGGCTGGGATCGGCGAAGTGGTGCAACGAGAACCGCGTGACCACCAGCGTGAAGGCGCCGTCGGCGAACGGCAGGTGCTTGGCGTCACCGGACACGAACTCCAGGTTCGCGTGTGCCTCGGCGGCGGCTCGCTGTCGGCCCTCGGCGATCATCGCGGCCGTGCTGTCGACCGCGGTGACCCGGGCGACGTCCGGCGCGAGGGCGCGGCTGACGATGCCGGTGCCGGCGGCGACGTCGAGTACGACGTCGTCGCGTCGTGGTCCGGCGTACGACAACAGCCACGCCAGCCCGGACGTAAACGCGACGTTGAGCCGCTCGTCCTCAAACGTGCCGGCTTGTCGGGTGAAGGCCTCCCGGATCCGCTGTTCGTGGGCACCCGACATGCCGACACCGTAGCCCTTCGACTGGAAGAATCGGCGGGATGAGGGATCTGTGCTTCACCAGCGCCCGCGACCTCGCGGCGGCGGTCCGGCGGCGTGAGGTCGGTGTGCGGGAGGTCGTCGAGGCGCACCTTGAGCAGATCGACCGCGTCAACCCGGAGGTCAACGCGGTCGTCACGCTGGTGCCCGAGCAGGCCCTCGCGGCCGCCGACGCGGCCGACGCCGCGCTCCCGCGGGGTGAGGGCACCGGACCACTGCACGGACTGCCGATCGTGCACAAGGACACCCACGAGACAGCCGGGATCCGCACCACGCACGGCTCGACAGTGCTGGCCGACCACGTGCCTACACGCGACGAGCTGATCGTCGAGCGACTCCGCGCCGCGGGCGCGATCGTGCTGGGCAAGACCAACGTGCCGGAATTCGCCGCGGGCTCGCACACGTTCAACGACGTCTTCGGCGTCACCCGCAACCCCTACGACCTCTCCCGCTCGGCCGGAGGAAGCAGCGGCGGCGGCGCGGTGGCGCTGGCCTGCGGCATGGCACCCATCGCCGACGGCAGCGACATGGGCGGCTCACTGCGCAATCCCGCGTCGTTCTGCAACGTCGTCGGCTTCCGCCCCTCGCCGGGCCGGGTGCCGAACTGGCCGACGCCGGCCGGCTGGGCCACGATGTCGGTCCAGGGACCGATGGCGCGGACCGTGTCCGACACTGCCCTGCTGCTTTCGGCCATCGCCGGCCCGGACCCGCGGTCACCGATCTCCCTGCAGGACCCCGGCGGCGACTTCGACGTACCGCTCCAGCGCGACCTCGGCGGCCTGCGCGTGGCCTGGTCGGCCGACTTCGGGGGAGCGTTACCGGTGGAGGACGAGGTGGTGCGGGCCCTGGAGCCACAGCTGCGGGCGTTCTCCGGCCTGGGCTGCAAGGTCGAGGAGGCGTGCCCGGACTTCTCCGGCGCCGAGGAGGTGTTCCGAACGCTGCGCGCTTGGCAGTTCGAGATGGCCCTCGGGGGTGTGGTCGACCGGCATCGGGACCAGGTGAAGCCGAGCATCGTGTGGAACGTCGAGGTCGGACGTGCGCTGTCCGGTCAGGACCTCGCCCGCGCCGAGACCCTGCACACCCGGTTGTTCCACCAGCTGCGCGAGTTCTTCGAGCGGTACGACGTCCTGCTGCTGCCGGTCAGCCAGGTGGTCCCCTTCGACGCCGACCTCGAGTACCCCACCACGGTCTCCGGCGTCGCGCAGGAGACCTACGTGGACTGGATGCGCTCGGCGTACTGGGTCTCCGCGACCGGCTGCCCCGCGCTGTCGGTCCCCGGCGGCTTCACGCGTGATGGCCTGCCGGTGGGGCTGCAGGTGGTGGGGCCGCACCGCGCCGACCTGCTGGTGCTGCAGGTCGGCCACGCGTTCGAGCAAAGCACACAGATAGGGCTTCGTCGACCGCCGATCGTCGCGGCCTGACCGTTGCTAGGCGGAACGTCTGACGGCCCCTCGCCCCTCTGCGCGCCGGTCACAGAGAACGCGAGTATTCCTGTGCTTTTCGCAGTAGTGCTGGCACGCCTTCTTTCAGGGAGGGGGCGAATGTGGTGTCGTGGGGGCTTTCTCCGTTGAGCCAGCGGGCGTAGATGGCTTCGGAGAAGATGCCGGCTTTCCACAGTGCGAGGGTTTGGTACCAGGGAAGGGGGGTCAGGTCGAGGTGTGTGCGTGTTCGGTACCTGTCCACGATCTGATGGGTGGTTAGGAAGCCGGGGCGTCGTGTGACGGGGCTGAGTTCCAGTGGTGTGGCGGTGCTGTGTTCGTCGGCGTAGGTGGCGGTGAGGTATCCGAGGTCGGCGAGGGGGTCGCCGAGGGTGGCCATTTCCCAGTCCAGGATGCCGATGACCCGCGCGGGTGCGTCGCGGGCGAACATCAGGTTCCCCATCCGGTAGTCACCGTGGACGACCGACTGTGTCTGGCTCGGGGGCAGGTTCGAGCCGAGCCAGTCGGCGAGCTCATTCACCTGTGGGAGGTCGCGGGTGGTGTTGACCTTCCAGAGCGAGGCGAACCGTTCCACCTGCCGCTGCAGGTATCCCTCGGGGCGTCCGAAGGTGGCGAGTTCTCCGGCGGTGACGTCGACGTCGTGGAGGTCGACGAGTACGTCGACGAGCGCTTCGCTGGTCGCTTCTCGTTGGTCGGGCGTGTCGAGGTCGGGTGGCACTGTGTCGGTGATGACGATGCCGTCGAGGGCCTCCATGAGGTAGAACGGCACGCCGAGCACGGATTCGTCGTCGCAGACGGCGATGATCCGCGGCACCGGAACGCCGTGCGGCCGCAGCAGCTGTTGGATGCGTGCCTCGCGGACCATGTCGTGGGTGGACTTGGGGAGCGGGGGTCGCGGGCCTCGACGGAGCACGACGTCCTGGGTGCCGCGGCGGATGAGGTAGGTGATGTTGGAGTGGCCGTCGCCGATTCGTTTCCAGGCGAGTGGTCCCTGGCCGATGCCGTGCTTGTCGAGGAAGTCCGCGACTGGTTCGAGCAGGAGCAGCGGTGGGCTCGGCAAGGCGTCGGCGTCGCCTCGGGTGGCGACGACCTCCCCGCCGTCGGGGACGCTGTGCATCAGTGGTCGCTCCCGTGGCGGACGACGACCGTACCCTGATCGGGCTCGCCCGCCTCTACGGCCTTCCGCCTGGCGGAGGAGGCGCGGCGGGCGATGGCCCACTTGTGGGTCTCGTTGGGTCCGTCGTAGATGCGGAAGGGTCGTACCTCGTTGAGGAACTGGGCCAGCGGTAGCCCGTCGGAGACGCCGTCGCCCCCGCAGATCTGGATGGACCGGTCGATGACCCGGAAGATGGCGTCTGAGCAGTGCACCTTCGCGATCGACGACATCGCGGAGCCGGCCTTGGGATCGGTCTCCAGAAGCTGTGCGGTCTTGGTGATGATCGCGTCGGAGGTCTCGATGTCGATCACCGACTCGGCGATGAGGTTCTGGGCGATGCCCAGATCTCTCATCCGAGCGCCGAAGAGCTCTCGCCGCTCCGCCCGGTCCAGTGCGATGTCGAGCGACCTTCGGGCGAGACCCAACCAGCGCATGCAGTGGGTGAGCCGGGCCGGCCCGAGGCGGACCTGCGCGTAGCGGAAGCCCTGCCCGACCTCCCCGAGCACAGCGTCGTCGTCGACCTCGCACCCCGCGAAGTAGACGTGGGGATGGCCCCCGTCGATGTAACGGTCCATCGTGTGCACCGACTCCCCGACGCGGACCCCCGGGTTGTCCATGTCCACGAGGAACATGGTCGCGCCTTCGGGTGCTCCTTCGGTCGCCTCGGTCCGGGCCATGACGATGCAGAACCCGGCACCGACCGCCCCACTGATGAACCGCTTGTGCCCGTCGATCACCCAGTGCCCGTCACGGGCTACGGCGCGAGTCTGCAGGGCGGCCGGGTCGGAGCCCGCACCCGGGTGCGGCTCTGTCATGCCGAAGCAGGAGCGGACCTCACCCGATGCCAGGGGCGCGAGGTAGGCCGCCTTCTGTGCGTCGGTGGCGATCAGGTTGAGCATGTGCATGTTGCCCTCGTCGGGCGCCATGCAGTTCAGGACGCTCGGGCCGATCGGGGAGTAGCCGGCCTCCTGGAACACCGGCGACCAGTACTCGATGGGCAGACCCTGGCCGCCGTACTCCTTCGGCACGTGCGGGGCGAAGACACGCGCACCCTTCGCCGCAGCCTGCAGCTTGTCGCGCGTGGCCTGAGGCATGCGCTCACCCGGGACGGGCTCGTGCGGCATCACGGTCTCACGGATGAAGTGGCGGGTGCGTGCCCGCAGGTCCTCGACCTCGGGCGGCAGGGCGTGGGAGCTCATGGGGGCCTTTCGAACGCGTTCAGGCGACTCCGCCTGCGGTGTGCAGGCCGCCGTCGATGATGGTGACCTGGCCGGTGACCCACGAGGCCTCGTCGGACACCAGGTACGCGACAGCGCTCGCCACGTCCTCCGGGGAGCCGAGACGCTTCATCGGGTAGTCGGCCGCGGCCTCGGACTCCTTGCCCTCGTAGAGGACTCGGGCGAACTCGGTCTTCACCACACCGGGCGAGACCGCATTGACCCGTACCGCAGGACCGAGTTCGGCGGCCAGCGTCCGCGTGAGGTGCGAGACGGCGGCCTTGCTCACGCCGTACATCCCGAGCCCTGGCGACGGCGTGTCGCCGGTGACGGAGGACAGGTTCACCACGCAGCCCCGCTCCGCGAACCCGGTCTCGGTACGGCGAAGTGCCTCCTGGACCCACGCCAGCGTGCCGAGCACGTTGACCTCCAGGATCTTGCGAGCGGTATCGAGTTCGAGGTCGGCCATCGGTCCGTACGCCGGGTTGATGCCGGCGTTGTTCACCAGGATGTCGAGGCGGCCGAACTCACCGCTGACGCGGTCGAACACCTCGCGACGGTGCTCCGGGTCGTCGGCCCTACCGGCCACCGCGACGGCGCTGCCGTCCGGCATGGTGGCCACCGCCTGGTGCAGCGGGTCCGGTTTGCGTGCCGTGATGCACACGCAGGCCCCCTCGGCCACGAGCCGCTGCGCGATCGCCAGGCCGATGCCACGGCTGGCGCCGGTGATGACGGCGACGCGGCCCTCGAGTCGATGACAAGTGGTGGAACTCATGAATGTCCTCAGGCAGTGGGCGTGTCCAGGACAGTGTCGGGAGACTCGCGTAGGACGTTGCGGCGGATCTTCCCAGTCTGCGTCTTGGGCAGGTCGGCGACGATATGGACGACACGGGGGCACTTGTAGGCGGCCAGTCTCTCGCGGGTGAACGCGATCAGCTCCGCTTCGGTGGCCGAGGCCCCGGACTTCAGCGAGACGTAGCCGACCACCGTCTCTCCACGGTAGTCGTCCGGATGGCCCACCACCGCGGACTCGTGGACTGCAGGGTGCTCGTAGAGGGCGTCCTCTACCTCCCGCGGCCAAACCTTGTAGCCCGAGGTGTTGATCTGGTCCTTGAGCCGGTCGACGAGGTACACCCAACCCTGCTCGTCCATGATGGCGCCGTCACCCGTACGAAGCCGCCCTCCCGGCATGGTCGACGCGGTAGCTTCCGGCTTGTTCCAATAACCGGGCACGACCTGGGGCCCACCCAGCTCCAGCTCTCCCTGCTCCCCGTACGGCACCGGCTCGCCGTGCGGGTCCACCACACGAGTGGCGAGGTTCGGAAGGGGAACACCGATCGACAGTGTGCCGCTGGCCTCGTGAACCGGCGCCTCGGTCCCGAACGGGACGGCGATCACAGCCGACGATGTCTCCGTCATGCCGTAGACGTTGTGGATGTAGACGCCGAACCGCTCCCGGAACCGCTCGATCGTCGCCGGTGGAATCGGCGCGCCGCCAGAGTACAGCGCCCTCATCGAGGCGAAATGCTCTCGGGAGGCGTGCGGGACCTGGTAGATCGCGTTGAAGGCCGTGATGGACCCGATCGTGAACGTCACCCTGTGCTCAGCGAACGCCTCGATCGCCACCTCAGGGTGGAAGCGGTTGGCGAGGACGAGCAAGGTGTCGTGCAGCAGCGCGATCGTGGCGTTGATGACCGCGCCCGTGATGTGGAACAACGGCGCAGTGGCGAAAACCACGTCTCCGGGCTGGAGATCGACCCAGGCGGCATAGGTCGCGGTGACCGCGAGCAGGTTGCCGTGGGTGTTCATGGCACCCTTCGGCGGGCCCGTGGTCCCCGAGGTATACGCCAGCAATGCAACGTCGTCCTGGGTCAGATCCACAGCATCGGGCCGGGAACCGCGGAACCGGTCTACGAGCTCACAAAGATCCCCGTCCGATGCGCTCGCGAACCGCTCGGTCGAGGCGAAGACCCGGGCATCGTTACGGGTCTGATAATCGAGCGGCGACGTGCTCACCATCCACCGCACGGTGCTGCCCTCAAGGGTCTGGCCGGTCTCCGTGAGCCCACCATCCGTACAGACCATCCCAGTAGCGCCGGAGTCATCGATGAGCCGGCGAAGCTCCCGGCCGCGATACATCTGATTCAGCACCAGCGCGGTCGCCCCCAGCTTCCACAACGCAAGCAGGACCAACGCGTACTGCGGAACGTTCTGCAGATACACCCCCACCCGATCACCCCGCCCCGTGCCCAGCGACACGAAAGCGGCCGCGAGTGCGTCAGTCTCGTCGTCGACCTGCCGCACGGTCCGCATCCCGTCGAAATAGGCGAGGGCCGGCGCCTGCGGTGTACGGGCGACGCGCTCCTTCCAAGCGTCGATGAGCGACCGGTGCGAGATCTGCATCGTCACCGGAACCTGCTCTGGATACAGCGCTGTCCAGGGGTGCTCCGCCACGGCTATCGCTCCACCTTCCCCAGACCGATCGATCGCTCGGTCGGTGTTAGACTCCCCGAGCGGATGCGGACCTGTCAAGGGCGCGAGGGGCGGAAGGCCATGACCAACAGACCAGCGGTGGCGGAGCCGGTCCCGGCGGACTGGCGTCTCTACCCCCCGAGCTCCCTGCCCCTGATCCTGGAGGCGGCGCTCGCGTGCTTCGTGGAGCAGGGCTACCACGGCACGACGATCCGGGTCATCGCCGGCCGGGCGGGGCTGTCCGTCCCGGGTCTCTACCACCACTACGCCTCCAAGCAGGCGCTCCTGGTCGCGATCGTGTCGCACGCGATGGGAGAGCTCTGGGATCGAAGCCTGGCCGCGCTGGAGGAGGCGGGTGACGACGTGGTGCGCCGGTTCGACCTTCTGGTCGAGTGTCTTGTGCTCTTCCACGCCCATCGGCGGGAGCTCGCCTTCATCGCGGCCAATGAGATCCGGAGTCTCCTGGGCCAGGCACGCGCCGACCACATCGCCGCGCGTGACCGCCAGCAGCGCCTCATGGATGACGTGGTCGCGCAGGCGGTCGCGCAGGGTTTGTTCACGACGCCGTTCCCACGGGAGGTGAGCCGGGCGGTGATCACCATGTGTACCGGCGTCGCCCAGTGGTACCACCACGGGGGTCCGCTTCGACCCGACGAGCTTGCGCGCGAGTACTGCACGGTCGCGCGCATGGCGGTTGGCAGTACCGCGCCGGAGGTGACGACATAACCGATCCGCAAGGGGTACGTGCGGCCTTCCGGGAGATGGTGGCCCGGGAGGCCCCGGTCGTGGTGCCCGGTGCACATGACCCGCTCAGTGCGCGGATGGTCGAGTCGGCCGGGTTCGCCGCGACGTACATCGGCAGCTACGCCACCTCCGCCGCCGCGTACGGCCTCCCCGACGTCGGTGCCCTCACGCTGACGGAGCTCGTGGAGCACGCTCGCCGGGTCAGCCGTGCAGTCTCCATACCGGTCCTCGCGGACGCCGAGGGTGGTTTCTTCGGTGCAGGCAATATGTGGCGCACCGTCCAGGCGTTCGAGGAGGCGGGGGTCTGCGCGGTCCACGTCGAGGACCATGCGGGCGGGAAGCACACCAGCCTGGGCACGGCACTACGGGCCCTCGAGGACACCCTTCCGCTCCTGCGTGCGGCGCTCGACTCGCGCACTGACCCGGACTTCCAGATCATCGGCAGGACCGACGCCCTCTGGGTCGCCGGGGACCTCGACGAGGCGGTCGGGCGGATGCAGGCCTTTGCCGAGGCCGGGGTGGACATGGTGTTCCCGACCGGGATCACGCCCGAGCAGCTGGCTCGCATCCGCCGGGAGGTTCCGTGCCCGGTCCTCGTCCTGGGAGACCTGCCGCCCACCAGCGTCGCTGCCATAGCCGACGCAGGGGCAGACGTGATCGTGTACTACTCGTTCACCCTCGCGGCCGCCTCCCGAGGGGTCGGCCAAGCGCTCGGGAAGCTCGAGCGGACCGGTGACGTGAGAACGCTCGATGACGAGCTGGAGGATCTCGGCACCCTCGAGGCGCGTCTGGGGTACGGCGAGTACACCGACCGCGCCCTTCGGTACCGCCGACGGCAGATACCCGACTAGGGCAGATGGTCGCGCGTGATGACACGCACCTGTTGTTAGCGTGTCCGCACGTCGGACCACTGCGAATCGGGGCGCGCAGCAAAGGAGAGAGCGTGGAGATCACGACGAACCTGGTTGCGGGGGTCGCGTCCAGCCTGCTTGCGGTTGTCTTGATCGAGCTCTATCTGGTGAGCAAGCGTCGATTCCGTGATCGCCCGGTGCGAGCCCTGTTGAACAACGCCGACCGGATCGGGATCATCACGCCGGAATACCCCAGTGATGTCGATGAACGGGTCGGATCCTTGATCGCCACCTACGACTCGGTCGCACTGGCCCACTTGCTTGAGGTCTGCACACGGGTCAAGGCATCGAGCGTCCTTGCATCCCCGTCGCGGATGCCCGAGAACCTGCCGGCCATGTCGATCGTCATCGGCGGGCCAGTGAGCAACCCGATCGCCAGGTTCTATCTGGAGACGTACTGTCGTGGCTTCAGATCCGTCGACAGCGGATTCGAGGTGCCCGGACGCGAGCCATTCCTCGAGGACTCCACGACCTCGTGGGCGTTCCTGGTGCGGCTCGATGGCTCGGTGACGACGAGATCCGGAGCAGTACTCCTGGTCTGGGGAATCACCGCGCAGGCAACGGCGGCCGCCGGATACTTCCTCGCCAACAAGCCAAACGACCTGCCCTGGCGCGACGAGAACTTCTTCGTCGCCCTCGCCGTCGACACGAAGCTCGGCTACACCTCGGTGCAAGCCACCCCGACCAACGTCGGCGTCGAAGTCTTCGTATAGCCACACGCCGGCGTTCCCGTGTACCTTCGGCCGCGAATCGACGGTGTGTCCTCGGTATCGAGACCGGCCCCAGGCTCCACCAGCCCAGCCTCAGTAGGCGGCGTGGAGGACCGCCAGGGCGTCGTCGACGGTGACCGGTCGCGGGTTCCCGGCGACGATCATGTCCTGCAAGGCTTCCTCGGCCAGGCCCGCGAAGTGCTCCGGTCCCACACCGACGTCACGTAGGCGGGTGGGCACACCCATCTCGGACAGCATCGAGCGCAACCGCAGCTCGGCTGCCTCCGCCGCCTCCTCCTGTCCCATGCCGGCGACCGGGACGCCCATGGCTGCGGCCAGCCTGGCCTGACGGTCGGCGGTCACCGGCCGGTTGAACGCCATGACGGGTGGCAGC
This sequence comes from Propionibacteriales bacterium, assembly GCA_009377795.1. Lineage (GTDB taxonomy): Bacteria > Actinomycetota > Actinomycetes > Propionibacteriales > Nocardioidaceae > WHTJ01. Next base: position 49,933 of record WHTJ01000009.1, read on the forward strand.
AGGATGCACGAGGTGACGCCGTGCGGCACGCCGAAGCGGGCGCCGAGCTGGTGCCCGAGCCCATGACTCAATCCGGTGGACACATTCTTGAGATGGACGATCGCAAGCCACGCCGCGACCTGGCAGCGCTCCCGCAGCTCCAGGTCCGACGGCTCATCGCCGCTGACCAGCAGGTCCGAGGAGAAGATCCGCAGGGACTCGAGAAACAGCGCGTCGGTGTGCGGGTGGTGGCGTGACGAGTAGAAGCCCTCGACCACATGATCGATGGCCCGCACGCCGGTGGTGAGCCAGAGTTCGCGGGGCGTGCGCGAGGCCAGCTCGGGGTCGAGGATGGCGACGCGGGGAGTGATCTGGTCGGCGAGAAGGATGTCCTTGACGCCGCGAGCGGTGTCCGTGACACCGGCGACCGGGGTGAACTCACCCCCCGAGAGCGTCGTGCCCACGGCGATCTGCGGTGGAGGGGTGCCCTCGAGCGGGGGGACCACCGCCGGCCCGGGATGCCGATATCGGACGCGGTGGCGGTCGATGTCCTCGCTCTCCGCGATCCCCGCGGCCACGGCGAGTGCCGCCGCCTTGGAGCAATCGATCGGGCTGCCCCCGCCGATGCTCACGATGCCGTCCGCCCGGTGTTCCCGGAACCGGGTGGCCACCTCGAGCACCGCCTCGCGGGGGACGTGCGGCGGGACGTGGTGAAAGACGGCAACGGCCCCGCAGTCGTCCGCCAGATGATCCACGACGTCCGTCGTGGTGGCCAACGTGTTGCTGGCGACCACGAGGGGACGGTGCATGCCGAGCGCCCGTCCCTGCTCTCCGAGCCGGGCGGCCGCCTCCCTGCCGTAGATGACCCGGTCCATGCGTGGCATCTCGAACGCGCTGCTCATCCAACCTCTTCGAGTTGGCGCTGCTCCCATTCCTGAATCACCTGAATCCAGCGCTCAGGGACGGGGATGGGCGTCGCCTTATCGGCACCGAGCGCGACCAGGATGGAGGTGCTCCGGCCCAGGATCGACCCGTCGTCGCGCCAGACCGACTGCTCCATGGTGAAGCTGGTCCTTCCCAGCTTCGTGATCCTCGTTCCGCACGTGAGGTGGTCGCCGAACTGGCCCTGGCTCCGGAAGTCCGTCTCCAGGCGGGCGAGTACGTACGTCAGCTCGTCGTACGCCGCCAGCCCCGTCCGCACCATGTAGTCGATTCGCCCCGTCTCCAGAAGGCGCAGCAGGGCGAGGTTGTTCATGTGCCCCATCGCGTCGAGGTCACCGAACACGACCTCGGTGGAGACGTGTGCCGGTACCGCACGTCGTCGCCCTCAGGCATCGGCGAACTGCTCCCGCAGCTCCCGCTTCAGCACCTTCCCGTAGGCGCTCACCGGCAGGCTGGGCACGACGTGGACCTGCTTGGGTTTCTTGTACGACGCCAGGTGCCTGCCGCAGTAGTCGATCAGGGCGCCGTCCTCCGGTTCGGTGCCCTCGGCGGGCACGACCACCGCAACCACCCGTTCGCCCCAGTCGCGATCGGGGATGCCGATGACGGTGACGGCGGCGACCTCCGGGTGCTGGATCAGCACCTCCTCGACCTCGCGCGCGTACACGTTCGCACCGCCGGTGATGATCAGGTCCTTGAGCCGGTCGAGGACGTAGAGGTATCCGCGCTCGTCGAGCTTGCCGATGTCGCCGGTGTGGAGCCAGCCGCCACGCAGCGTCCTCGCCGACTCGTCCGGACGTTCCCAGTACCCGCTCATCACCGCCGGGCCGCGCACCACGATCTCGCCCAGCTCACCTGCCGGCACGGGGTTGTCGTCCTCGTCCACCAAACGGACCTCCATGCCGGTGCGGCTGCAGCCCGCGGACGCGAGGCGGGCCTCGACCGCGGGATCGCCCAGGGCGTGCTCCTCCTGACGCAGGTACGTCGCCGTCATCGGCGTCTCACCCTGCCCGTAGACCTGGACGAGCACCGGGCCGAGCCGCTCGACGGCGACCTTGAGGTCCTCGACATGGAACGGCGCGCCCCCGTACACGATCGAGTGCAGCCGGCTCAGGTCGCGGTCGGCCAGGGCTGGACTCTGGACCAGCCGGTTCACCTGCGTCGGCACCAGCCAGGTGTTCGTGACACCCTCGCGCTCGATCAGCTCCAACGTCGCCTCGGTGTCGAAGGCCGCCTTCTCCGGGATGAGGTTCGTGCTGCCCTTCGCGATGGCCGCGAGTGCGTGGAAGCCGGCGCCGTGGGTGAGCGGAGCGGCGTGCAGGGTGACGTCCTCGGGCTTCAGCGGCATGAGGTCGGCCACCCATCCGACCATGACGAACATCAGGTTGCCGTGGGTGAGCATGGCGCCCTTCGGGCGGCCGGTCGTGCCGGAGGTGTAGAACAACCAGCAGAGGTGGTCGGGCGACACGTCGACGGCTGCGTCGGGCGCATCGGGGTGGAAGGCGATCAGGTCCTCGTAGTCGTGCACTGCGGCCTGCGCCGCCGCGGGGCGTGCCTGGTCGAGCGAGATCACGTGCATCACCGACGGGGTCCGGTCCAGCGCTTTCTCCACGTCGTCCCGGAACTCCGGCCCGTGCACGATCGCCACGGCCTTCGGATCGTCGAGGTGGTAGACGAGCTCTGCGCTGTTGAACCTGGCGTTCAGCGGGACCACGCAGAGCCCGAGCTTGAACGCGGCGAAGAGCACCTCCAGCAGCTCGGGACGGTTCCACATGACGAAGCCGATCCGGTCCCCCGTGGACAATCCAAGGTTCGTGAGCGCGGCGGCGAGTGAGTTCACCCGGTCGTCGAGCTCCCGGTAGGAGAGGCGCTGTCCTCCCCACCGCACCGCGTCGTGGCCCGGGTAGTGCAGAGCCGTGTCCGTCAACAGGCGACCGATGTTCATGCGCACTTCCTGCCAGGGATCTCGTGAGAGCGGGCTCCGGTGGACTGATCAGTACATTAGACGGGGGTCGACTGGCCGTCAACGCTCCCCGAACGCCGACCCCGCGAGTTGACCAGGTAGATGCCCACGGCGACCGCCCCGCCACCGAAGAACAGACCGGGGTGCAGTGTCTCGCCCAGCACGATCACGCCGAGAGCGGACGCGATGATCGGTACCGCGAAGATCCACGACGTCACGACGCCTGCCTTTCCTCGGCGCAGCAGCACGAACAGCAGCCCGAAGCCGCCGATGCCGGCCAGCGCTCCCGCCCAGGCCATGGCGAAGAAGAGGGGGACTCCCCAGGTCGCCGTACTGGTGCCCAAGGCCGCGAGGAGGCTGACCGGGAGCAGCCCATAGAGGTTCTGCCACAGCAGGAGACTCCACACCGAGACCTCCGCCGGCAGCCACTTGACGAACAGCGTGCCGGCTGCCCAGGCTACGGCCGAAGCGAGCAGCAGCAGTACGGAGCCGATCGGTGTCAGCCCGAGCTCGAGCTCTCCGAACACCAGCAGGACGACGCCCAGCCATCCGGTCACCAGGCCGAGTACCTGTCGCAGAGTCAGCCGCTCACGCAGCAGGAGCGCAGCACCCAGGGCCACCAGGAGGGGCTGGGTGTAGATCAGCACGGATGCGATCCCGATCGGCGCATGAACCAGGCCGGCGTTCTGCAGCGCCATGAACGCGGTGACATTGGTCGCGCCCAGCGCGACCCCGTAGCGATGGACGCCGCGACCGCCCAGGAACCCGCCGTGGGACCTCCGGCGGGTCGCTACGACGATCAGCAGCACGGTGGTGGCGGCCACCACGCGGAGGACTGTGAACACCTCGGGTGAGGAGTACGTCAGCCCGAGCTTGATCGCCAGAAAGGACGAACTCCAGATCGTCCACAGGGCGGCGATGATCGCCGGAGTGGAGGTCAGGCGTGCGATCAAGCCGCTGGCCGGTAGGCCGCCACGCCCTCCACGGGGCTGTCTGCCTGCTCGAGGTTGGTGCCAGGCGGTGGAACGGCGTCGGGGGCGCACAGCAGCCTGCCGGTGCGCAGACCCGCAGAGGTGCGGACCACGGCCACGACGTAACCAGGCTCCAGGCCAGGTGGTGGCACGCGAATCACCGTGGCCGCCTCCAGCGTGACGGCGTCGTCAGCCATCAGGCCCTCCCGAGGATCGTGACGGTTGCGCTCGCACCGCAGCCACCCAGGTTATGCGCCATGCCCAGTTCGGCGCCCTCGACCTGCTGGGCCGCCGTGCCACGAAGCTGTGCGGTGATCTCGTGGATCTGGGCGAGCCCGGTCGCGCCCACCGGATGCCCGCGCGAGAGCAGTCCGCCGCTGGGGTTGACGACCAGCTTCCCCACGTCGAAGGTCGTTGCCCCGTCCGTGATCGCGGCTCCCGCTTCACCGCGGGGGAGCAGCCCGAGGTCCTCGCAGTCGACGATCTCCGCGACGCTGAAGCAGTCATGGAGCTCCACGACCTGGAGGTCGGCCGCCGTGATGCCGGCTCTCGCGTAGGCGCACGTGCTCGCGGACGTCGTGGCCGGGAAGCTGGTCAGGTCCTCGATGTCGGAGATCGACGCCGGCCCGGACGCCTGTTCGCACGCGAGCACCTCGACGGCAGACTGCGCGGTGGTCGGGCGGTCGACCGTCACTACCGCGGCGGCCGCGCCATCGGAGATCGGCGAGCAGTCGTACAGCCGGAGCGGGTCCGCGATCGGTCTCGAGCCGAGGACGTCGTCCACGGTGACCTCCTCGCGGAACATCGCCAGGGGATTGTGGCGGCCGTGGCGGCGGTTCTTGACCACGACCGAGGCCGTCTGCTCGCGCGTGGTCCCGTAGCGGGTTTCGTGCGCCTGCGCGACCAGCCCGAAAAAGCCGGGGAAGGTGAGGCCGGTGGCCCCGTCGGTCTCCCGGTCCATCGCCTCCGCGAGGCCGCGGGTCACCTCGGGGACCGGCGACGCGGTCAGCTGCTCCGTGCCGATGGCGAGCGCGACGCGGGCATCACCGACGCGACAGGACATGACGGCGTGCCGCAGAGCGATGCCCGCGGAGGCGCAAGCACCTTCCACGGCCGTAGCCGGCACGAACGGAAGTCCGAGGCCGCGTGCGACCAGGGACGCGAGGACTCCCTGGTGGTGCAGCGACTGTCCCAGGAAGTTCCCCACGTACACGGTGTCCACGTCCTCGGGCTGCACCCCGGCTTCCTCCAGGGCCGCGCGGCCGGCCTCGACGGCGAGCTCGACGGTGTTCGCCTCAGGGTGTCGGCCGAAGGTCGTCATCGCCGTGCCGGCGACGTAAACGTTCATCGGACCTCCCTGATGGACATCGTTCAGGACCTGATGTACTGGCCGGTACAAGTCTAGCAAGGATGGTGAGCCGCATGCATCGGTCCATGCTCTTCGTCCCCGCGGACGACGCCGGGCTGCTGGCGGACGGCGTGGCCAGCGCGGCGGACGGACTTATCCTCGACCTCGAGGACACGGTGGCTCTCGACCGCAAGGCAGAGGCGCGCGACCAGGCCGTCGATGCGCTTCGACAGCACCCGGGGCGGTCGCTGTCCGTGCGGGTGAACAGTGTGGACAGCCGGTTCGTCGTCGAGGACCTGACGGTGCTGGTGGACGCAGCGGGGGAGAACGTGCGGGAGGTCTGGCTCCCCAAGGTGGAGCGTCCGGAGCAGGTGACGCACGTCGACTGGCTGCTGCGCAGTCTGGAGCAGCGGGCCGGAGTGCCCGTCGGGCACGTGGAGCTGCGTGCCCTGGTCGAGACAGCGGCCGGTCTCGAGGAGATCTCCGGCATCGCCCGCGCCTCGCAGCGGCTGCGGCAGCTGGCCTTCGGGATCGCAGACCTCTCCGGCGATCTCGGCCTGCGGTGGCCGACGGACGGCAGCGAGCAGCTGTACGTCCGCAGCCGCTTGGCGGTCGCCTCGCGCGCGGCGGGGTTGGCTCGGCCGGTGGACAGCGTCTGGCCGCGGATCGACGACGAGAAGGGCTTGCGTGTGGACTCCCGTGCCGCCAGGACGTTGGGCTTCTCCGGCAAGTTCGCGCTGGCTCCGTCGCAGGTGGAGACGATCAACGAGGCGTTCTCCCCGACACCCGAGGAGGTACGCCGGGCGGTGCAGCTGCTCGAGGCCTTCGCGAGTGCTGAGCGGGACGGCCGAGCCGCACTCCAGTTGCCGAACGGGGAGTTCGTCGACTACGCATTCCTCCACCAAGCGGAGGAAATGGTCGAGGCTGGCCGGCGTCTGGGAGTCGTCCCTGACTAGGTCGAACCCCTCGGCAGATTGTCGAGGGAAACCGCTAGGTGGACCATTCAATACGATGGTCGCATGGAGGTTTCGGCAGCGACGATGCATGAGCACAGCATGACCGGGGGTGGACCGCTCCCGTCGGGCGCACGGGCGACGACGCGCAAGGGCACGATGACGAAGGAGCGGATCCTTCGCACCGCCGCCGAGCTCTTCGCCCGCAACGGCTATCACGCCACGGGCCTCAGCGAGCTGGGTGACGCGGTGGGCCTCGGACGTGGGGCGCTGTACTACCACATCGGCAGCAAGGAGAACCTTCTCTACGAGCTGAGCGTCCGACACGTGCAGGAGATGGTGGACTACGGCGAGAAGCTGTTCTCGTCGCCGCTGGGCGCCGAGGAGCGGTTCCGCCGGCTCAGTCGCAAGCTCATGCGGGTCATCGCCGACAACCTGCCTGAGCTGACAGTGTTCTTCCGCGAGATCAACTCCTTCAGCGGGGAGCGCCACCAGCGCATGGTCGAACTGCGTGAGCGGTTCGAGAACCTGTGGCTCCAGGTCATCAGTCACGGCGAGGCCGAAGGGTTGTTCCTGCACGGCGACGCGCTGACGGTCAAGGCCGTCCTCGGCATGCACAACTACAGCTATCTCTGGATCGACCCGGAGGGGTCGCTCACCCCCGAGGAGGTCGCGGACCGCTTCTGCGACATCTTGCTGCACGGCCTCATCAAGCAGGGCTGACCACCTTCACAAACCTGCAACTTCTGTCTATTGTACCGTTCAGTCCGGTCGCACGACTGGCTGCACGCAATTTGACCCCGGCCGGGGAGGCAGACGCAGTGGACCTGGAGGAACCGTCTACGACGGAGGTGTGGAGGCGCTCCACCGCCTTGCTGAGCCAGGATCCGGAGCTCGAGCTCAACACGTTCCAGGAGGCCTGCGGCAAGTGGGCCGCCGACAGGAGCAAGCTCGCTCTCGTCGTTCGCCACGAGGACGGCTCCTCCGAACGCTGGACTTATCACGACCTGGCGCGCGAGGCGGCGCGGGCGGCGCGCCTGTTCGCGGACGTCGGTCTTCGCCCCGGCGACCGGGTGGCCGCCGTACTCACGCGTCAGGTCGAGGCCTGGATCTGCGCGCTGGCCGCGTGGCGGTCGGGGCTGGTCTACGTACCGCTCTTCGTCGGTTTCGGTGGTGACGCGCTCGCGGCGCGGCTGTCCACGTCCCACGCCCGCGCCGTCGTCGTCGACCACCGCTGGCGGGCCCCTTTGGCCGACGCTCAGGACCAGCTCGACGAAGACATCGAGGTGATCGCCGTCGGAGGCCCCCGCGGCGCGGGCATCCGGCGGGGCGACCGGAGCTTCTGGGCGGAGATGGAGCTGTGCGACGCGGACGGTCCGGTGGTCCGGACGAGCCGTGACACCCCGGCGACCCTGATGTTCACCAGTGGCACCACGAGCCAGCCCAAGGCGTGCGTCATCCCGCACTCCGGGTTCGTCGCGCTGCTTCCGTTCGTCGAGCACGTGTTCGCCGTCGACCATCGCGACCTGCTCTTCTCCACCAGCGACCCCGGCTGGTCCTACGGTCTCTACACGACCGGATGCACCCCGATGTCGATGGGCGTTCCGCGCCTGATCTACACCGGCGACTTCGACCCGAAGGCTTGGCTTCGGGTGATGGAGGAGGAGCAGGTCACGTTCGCGGCCGGCGCGCCGACCGCGTTCCGCAAGCTGCTCGCCGCTGCCCGCCGTTCCGGATTCCCCTCGGCCCTACGGGGAGCGAGTACGGCGGGTGAGCCGCTCGATCCCGAGACCGCCCAGGGCTGGCACGAGCTGTCCGGGACCCGGCTCCGCGACGGCTACGGACTCACCGAGATGGGCATGGTCCTCGGCGACATCGCGGAGCCGGAGGTGCACACCGAGCCGGGCACGCTGGCGGCCGCGGTCCCCGGCTTCGAGGTGTGCCTGGTCGACGAGAAGGGCGAACCGACCGACGCCGACGAGGGCCGCATCGCGATCCGGCGGCCGCCGTTCCAGCTCTCCGCGGGGTACGAGAACGCGTCGGAGGCGTGGGATCAGCGCTGGGTCGGCGACTGGTATGTCACCGACGACATCGCGCAGCGCAACGAGCACGGCAACTGGCGGTTCGCCGGACGTGCCGACGATGTGATCGTGACCTCCGGCTACAACGTGGGGCCCGTCGAGGTCGAGTCGATCCTCCTAGAGAACCCCGGGGTCGCGGAGGCGGCGGTCGTCGCCGCTCCGGACCCTGAACGCGGATCGGTCATCCGAGCGGTGATCGTGAGGTCTGATGGCGCATCCGCTCCGGACGTCCTCGTGCCACAGCTGCAGGACGCCGTCCGTCGACGACTCGGACGCCACGCATACCCGCGAATCGTCGAGTTCCTCGACTCCCTGCCGAGAACCGCAACCGGAAAGTTGCGGCGGGCCGAGCTACGCACCACCCCGGTGGGACGACTTGAGGAGAGGTGAGATCCCGGTGGTGACACCACCGGGATCTCGCGGGGAATCAACATTCCGCTTCCGCTAGGAGGAACAAGCAGTGAACAAGCTAGCCCGACCATTCGTGGTGTTCGTTGAGCGGTTCTACCCGGATCCGTTCGTCTTCGCCATCGGCCTGACCGTGATCGTGTTCCTGCTGGCCCTTGGCCTCACGGACTCGGGACCCTCTGATGCCGTCGTCGCCTGGGGTGACGGTCTCGCCGATCTGATGACCTTCATCGGCCAGCTGGCCCTGACCATCGTCACCGCCCACGCGCTCGCGCACACCGACGCGGTACGAAAGGGACTGGGACGCCTGGGTCGTATCCCCAACTCGCCGGCCGTCGCCTACGGCATGGTGGCGTTCATCGCCGGCGTGGCGAGTCTGTTCGCCTGGGCCTTCGGTCTGGTTGTGGGCGCATTGATCGCCCGGCAGGTGGCCATGGAAGCGCGGAAGAAGGGGCTGAAGCTGCACTACCCGCTGCTGGTGGCCTCTGCCTACGCCGGCTTCGTCATCTGGCACATGGGTTACTCGGGATCGGCGCCGCTGTTCGTGGCTACGGAGGGCCACGCCCTCGAGGAGCAGGTCGGCGGAATCATTCCGGTCTCGGAGACGATCTTCGCCCCCTGGAACATCGCCACGGCCGTCGTTGCGCTCGTCGCAGTCACCGGGCTGATGGCGCTCCTGAGGCCCAAGGAGGGACGCGACAAGATCATCGAGATCAGCGATGCCGCGATCGAGGATTACCAGGAGACGATGGCCCGGATGGACCGGGAGCTCGTCGCCGCAAGCGCCTCCGGGGGTACCGCTGCCGCCGGCGGTTCCGAGACTGCGGTGAGCAGCTCGCGCTCCTCGGAAACCGTTGCCACGCAGGAGGCCGGAGCCGGCGGCCCGAGCACTGTGACCGCCGGTGGGGGGACCGACAATGGGAGTCGCACGATCGCCGATCGGCTGGACAAGACCCGCATCCTCAGCCTGTTCGCGGGCCTCGCCCTGGTGGTCTACCTCGTCATGTACTTCGGGGACGCCGGCCTCAACCTGACTCTGGACGTGGTGAACTGGACCTTCCTGGCCCTCGGCCTCCTGCTCTCGCGCTCGGTCCTCCACTACGTCAAGCTCATCGGTCACGCGAGCACGGCGGTCGGGCAGATCATCCTGCAGTACCCGTTCTACGCGGGGATCATGGGCATGATGGCCGGCACTGGGCTCATCTCGGTGTTCGCCGACTGGTTCACGAGCGTCTCCTCCGCCGACACCCTGGGCTTCTTCGCGTTCCTCTCCGGCGGCATCCTGAACATGTTCGTTCCCTCCGGTGGTGGACAGTGGGCCATCCAGGGTCCGATCTTCATCGAGGCCGCCCAGAACCTGGGGACCGACCCGTCGCGAGTGGTCATGGGTGTTTCCTACGGTGACCAGTGGACGAACATGATCCAGCCGTTCTTCACGATCCCGCTGCTGGCGATCGCCGGCCTGCACGTCCGGCAGATCATGGGCTACACCTTCCTGGTCCTGATCGTCACCTTCTTCATCTTCGGTGGCGGCATCCTGCTCGCCGGTTCGGGAGCGTGATGCCGACGTCGAGAATCCGGACCGACGGACAGGCTCCGTTCGTATGGGTCGTGCTCGATGCACCGGCCAAGCGCAACGCGCTCGACACGGAAGCACTGCGTGGCCTCGCGGAGACTGTCCACCGGCTTGCCGCGGATCCGGAGGTCGCGGTCATCGGCCTGCGTGCCGAAGGTGACCACTTCTGCGCGGGTGCGGACATCGACGAGCTCAGGGCCCTCGGTTCGTCCGCAACGGCACGGGAGCACGCACGCATCGGGCAGGCCGCGTGCAACGCGCTCGAGCAGGCACCCGTGCCGGTGGTCGCCGCCATTCAGGGGTACTGCGTCGGCGGTGGGCTCGAGCTCGCGATGTCGGCCGACATCCGCATCGCGACGCCGGACGCCCGGTTCGGCCAGGTGGAGCTCGGCATCGGAAGCATCGCCGCCTGGGGCGGCATGCGACGACTGCCCCGCCTGGTCGGGGTGGCCGTGGCGAAGGACCTCGTGTTCTCGGCACGGCACATCGATGCAGTGGAGGCACGCGTGCGCGGCCTGATCAACGATGTGGTCGAGGACGGCGACCTCGTCACGGCTATCGAGCAGCGGACGGAGCATCTCCTGACGGCGCCCAGACTCGCGCTCGCCGCGAGCAAGCGAGCACTCGACCACTGGGCCGACGTACCCCTGGCGGCCGGTCTGGAGGACGACCGCGAGACGTTCGCGTGGCTCATGGAGGGCGACGAGTTCCAGGACGGCGTGAGCCGGTTTCTGGCTCGGTCCGGTCGCTGACGTCGTGGGACGTCACAACCGTCGGCCGTGACCGGAGCAGGGCCCCTCACGAGGGTTCGTAAGGGGCCCTGCTCGCGTCCGGTCCGCCGGTGTCAGGCTCCGGGAGCGTTCCACGCGTCATCGAACGCGTAACCCTCCAGCAATTCCCGGGCGATCACGAGGTACTGGATCGTCGGCGTCCCCTCCTCCAGCCAGTTCAGGCGCGCGTCACGGTACAGCCGTTCGATGGGGTGGCGGCGGGTGTAACCGATGCCGCCGTGGACGAGCAGGGCGCGGTCGGTCACCCTGCCCACCGCCTCCAGGCCGAACTGCTTGCACATCGCCGACTCGGCCGGAATCCGCTTGCCCGCATCCCATTTCGCCGCCGCGTCGAGAAGCATGTTCCGGAGGGCGTAGACGTCGACCGCCATCTCGGCGAGGTAGCGCTGCACCGCCTGCCGCTGCGCGATCGGCTTGCCGAAGGTGACCCGCTGCTGTGCGTACTGCCGCGAGAGATCCAGGGCTCGCTCGGAGGTACCCCACGAGCTGGCGGCGATGAACACCCTGCTGATCTCGAGCGCACGCTCGAGATGGTCCTGACCCTGGCCCTCCTCGCCGACCAGCGTGGAGACCGGGACGCGAACGTCCTGGAACGTCACGACGCCGTGCTCACCGCCCTTGCACCCCATGGTCTCGGGCAGCCGCTCGATCGACAGCCCCGGCCGGTCCCGTTCCACGAGGAAGGCGGAGACCTCGGTGTCGGAGGTCTTCGCCAGGACGAGGAAATGGCTGGCGAAGTCGGAGTTCGTGATCAGCCACTTGCGGCCGTTGATGACGTACTCGTCGCCGTCACGACGGGCGCGAGTGCCCAGGTCCGCACCCGTACCGTGCTCCGGCTCGGTGAGCGCGAACGCCAGCGACTTCTCGCCGACCGCCGCACCGGGGAGCAGTGCGTCCTTCTGCTCGCGACCGCCGATCTCGGACAGGGCGTGTGCGAACGAGTTGTGCACGTGGATGGCGGCGCGGATGCCGCCCTGGATCTTCGCGAACTCAGCGACGATGGGTAGGTACTGCGCGATGGAAAGCCCGGAACCGCCGTACTCCCGCGGGATGAGCAGGCCGAACGCTCCACTCTCGCGGAGCACCGGCCAGACCTTGTCGTAGGGAATGCGCTCGTTGTCCTCGATCTCCTGCTCCAGGGGGTCGAGCTCATTCCAGATCGCGTCGAAGGTCTTGTCGCGAAGCGCGACGTACTCCTCCTCCGGGAGTCCAACGGTCATGGGCGCCACCTCTCCGTGTATGTGGTCACTGGATCGAGTCGTTTCTGGTCACAGGGACCAGCCACCGTCCACGTTCAGAACGGTGCCGGTGCAGTACGTCGCGTCCTCGGACAGGAAGACCGCCGCAGTGGCGATCTCATCGGCAGTGCCGAAGCGGCCGAGCACCGTTTCGGTGTGGATCCGCTGGCGCGCCTTCTCGGGTACGGCCGAGGTCATGTCGGTGTCGACGAAGCCCGGCGCGAGGACGTTCACCCGGATGCCGTCCTGCCCGACTTCCTTGGCCAGCGAGCGGGCAAAGCCCACCATGGCGGCCTTGGCGCTGCCGTATGCCGTGTCTCCGGCGTGTCCGATCAGCCCCACCACGGAGGAGACGAGGAGGATGCTCGGCCGGTCGCTGCTCCTCAGTGCCGGCAACGCCGCCCTCGTGATGTGGGACAAGCTGCCGACGTTGTGTTCGACCACCCGCCACCAGCGGTCGTGATCGAGGCGCTCGATGAGGCCGCCGTCCCAGACGCCCGCGTTCAGGATCAGAGCGTCCAGCTTCCCGAAATGCTCTCTCGTCGCTGCCACGGCATCGGCGGCGGAGTTCTCGGAGCTCAGCTCGTAGCGGATCGGAAGCACCCGCGGGCCCAGCTCCGCCACGAGTGCCGCAGCCCGCTCCGCACTCGAGTGGTAACCGCAGCCCACGCCGGTGCCCCGAGCCGCGAGCCGCCGGACGATCGCCGCGCCGATCCCGCGCGAGCCACCGGTCACGAGAACCACTCGCCCGGTCCCTCGGTCCTCCGAGGACGACGAGGGTGGCAGCGAGGAGCTCATGCAAGTACTGTACTGACCAGTCCATTCGGCTCACAACGCCCGGGCGCGGTATGGCCCGTGGGGACCTCAGTCGGGCGGGCAGACAGGTTTCGACGTCGAGAGGACGGTGGGATGAACGGTCCACATCCGCCTGAACCTCCGGTGAGCAACCCGGGGCCCCTGGCCGGGCTGCGGGCCCTCGAGCTCGGAGGCATCGGACCGGGGCCGTTCTGCGGCATGTTGCTGGCCGACCTCGGTGTGGACGTGGTGAAGGTCGAACGGGTCGACGTCGCGGACACTCCTGCCGACGACTCCGCTCGGTACGAGGTGCTGAACCGAGGACGCACGTCGGTCGCCGTCGACCTGAGGACGTCGGAGGGGCGGGACATAGCCTTGTCGCTTGTCGAGACATGCGACATGGTCTTCGAAGGATTCCGGCCGGGCGTCGCGGAACGTCTCGGCGTCGGCCCGGCAGAGTGCATGGCCAGGAACCCGCGGGTCGTCTATGGGCGGATGACGGGATGGGGCCAGCGTGGCCCCCTGGCGCAGACCGCCGGCCATGACATCAACTACATCGCGCTGACTGGCGTTCTCGACGCCATCGGAACAGCGGGAGGGCCGCCCGTGCCGCCGCTGAACCTCCTGGGCGACTTCGGTGGTGGTGGCGTGTTCCTGGCGCTCGGCCTCGTCAGTGCCGTGTGGGAGTCCGCCCGCTCCGGACATGGCCAAGTGGTCGACGCCTCCATCGTGGACGGTACGTCGGCCCTGCTCGGCATGCTCATGGGCATGCGCAGCGCCGGCGACTGGACGGGAAGTCGCGGCGAGAATCTCCTCGACGGTGGTGCCCACTTCTACGGCGTGTACCAGTGTGCGGACGGTCATTTCATCTCGGTGGGGGCGATAGAACCGCAGTTCTACGAGCGGTTCCTCGATGGGCTGGGGGTGGAGGATGTTCCTGCCGATGACCGCATGGAACCCACGGACTGGCCTGCCCTACGCGAACTGGCGGCTGAGGCATTCCGGGGCAGAACTCGCGCCGAGTGGATGACCGTGTTCGCCGAGCTTGACGCATGTGTCGCGCCGGTGCTCACCCTGGACGAGGCTGCAGCACATCCGCACAACCAGGCGCGTGCCTACATCACCTCGGTGGACGGGGTCATGCAGCCGGGCCAAGCGCCCAGGTTCGACCGCACCAGCGGCAAGGGAGCAAGACGCGTCCCCAGGCCCGGCGAGCACACCGACGACGTGCTCCGGCGGCTCGGGATCGATGACGCAGGTATCAAGGCACTGAGGGCGACCGGCGTGGTCGCGGGTCCTCGTTGACGTTCGGTTCTGGCGGGCGGTGCGTGGATCCTCCGGGGAGGTCGCCGGTGGGGCCTGAGCGACGACTCGGTCGGGACGAGATGCGGATTAGTAGGAGGATGCCGATGAAGGCAATGGCACTGGACTTCGGTGCAGGAGACCCGACGCTCCGGTTGGTCGACGCCCCCGAGCCCGAGCTGGGGCCCCGGCAGGTTGCTGTCGCGGTGCGTGCGGCCTCGGTCAACCGGGCGGACCTCCTTCAGCGTGCGGGAAGCTACCTGCCTGGCGGGACCCCCACCGTGGTTCGCGCCGGTCTCGACGCGGCGGGTGAGGTGGTCGCGGTGGGTGAGCTTGTCGAGGCGGTCGCGGTAGGACAGCGCGTCATGACCATGGCGCCGGGTGGACTCGCCGAGAAGGTGGTGGTGGACGAGGGCATGGCGGTGCCCCTTCCGGAGGACTGGTCGAACGTCGAAGGTGCGGCGGCGATTGTGGCCTTGATGACCGCGCACAACGCCCTGACGACGGCGGGCCGGTTTCAGCCGGGAGAGTCGGTACTCGTCCACGGGGCGGCGTCGGGCGTTGGCCTGCAGACAGTCCAGCTGAGCCGCTTTCTCGGTGCCGGAACCATCATCGCCACGACGCGTAGCGGTCGTGCCGCTGAGCTTCTTCGTCGGCTGGGCGCCCACGTCGTCGACGTCGCACAGGAGGACTTCCCCTCCGCAGTGGGAGGGACCGTAGGAGAGCGCGGCGTCGACGTCGTCGTGGATCATGTCGGCGGCCCGTACCTCGCCGGCAACCTCACCTGCCTCGCCGTGCGAGGGCGGTTGATCTCGGTCGGCAGGCTCGGAGGTGGCGCGGGGGATCTCGATATGGATACCCTTGCGTTGAAGCGGCTCGAGATCATCGGTGTCACCTTCCGTACCCGCGATGCAGGTGAGAAGGCTGCGATCGCGGCGGGGGTGAGGGAGCTTCTCGACACCGCGGGTGCTTCCGATGCGCTGCGGCCGACGGTCGACCGTACGCTTCCGTGGACGCGTGTTGCCGATGCCTACGAGCTCATGGAACGCAACGCGCACCTCGGAAAGATCGTGTTGGACGTCGTCGCGACGCCTTGAGTCTTACGTGGGTCCCACTGATGTCGAATGTGCGGTTATGCGGCGCCTTGGCCGACCGTCGTGAACAGTCCGCGACTGAGCGTCACAGGTTTCGGATAAAAATCTTGGGGATTCGCTGAAATCTCCTGCATCTTCGCGTAAACACCCTGCTGGACCGAAACCAAAACGAGTCACGCCGTGTAAGAGGGGTGTTGCGCGGCGGGACGTGTCAGGGGTGGGTGAGACGTGAATTCGCATCGGCGTTCTGAAGGAGACGGG
This sequence comes from Propionibacteriales bacterium, assembly GCA_009377795.1. Classification (GTDB taxonomy): domain Bacteria; phylum Actinomycetota; class Actinomycetes; order Propionibacteriales; family Nocardioidaceae; genus WHTJ01. Next base: position 65,635 of record WHTJ01000009.1, read on the forward strand.
GTTTCGCGGCGGGGGTTTCTAGGGGCGGTGGGAGCCGGGGCGCTGGCCGCCGGAGCTGGAGGGCTGGTCGGCACCGGGACGGCGCAGGCCGATCCCGGCAGCGCGGCAGCCGGCAGGGCGGCAGCCGGCGGGGTGAGCTCCGGAGCGGTCCGTGCGGACCGGTTCGGGCGGATCTTCTCGCTGCCGGCGTTCGCGGCACCAAGTGACGAGCTGACCGCGGCGCTGCTCGACATCGGGAAGCCCGGCGGGATGATGGACGCCAACGATGACCTGGCCGCCGGCCCGGCGGCGCTGATCGTGGATCCGGCGTTGAGCGTGAACAACCCGGACAACCCGACGCACACCGCGGGCACCACGTTCGTCGGCCAGTTCATCGATCACGACATCACGTTCGACCAGAAGTCGCCGCTCGGGGAGCCGACGTCGCCGGAGCAGAGCCCGAACAACCGCACCCCGAAGCTGGACCTGGACTATGGCGGCGGGCCGACCGGGGATCTTGAGCTCTACGACACCGCGGATCCGGAGAAGCTGCGGGTGGGGAGCGCCGGGCTGTACGAGGACCTGCCCCGCGACCCGACCACCGGCGCGGCGATCATCCCGGATGCCCGCAACGACGAGCACATGATGGTTGGCCGGGCTGCAAGCGGCGTTCCTGCTCTTCCACAATCGGGTTGTCGACACGGTGCGGGCGCAGGGCACCGCGGACGCGTTCGCCGAGGCCCGCCGGCTGGTCACCTGGCACTACCAGTGGATCATGGTGCACGAGTTCCTGCCGCAGCTGGTCGGCCAGGCCATGGTCGACGACCTGCTGCGGCAACGGTCGCCGCTTCTACACCAGCGACGTCGGGTTCATACCGGTGGAGTTCCAGGCCGCCGGGTTCCGGGTCGGGCACAGCATGGTCCGCCCGTCGTACCGGGCCAACCTTGCCGGCGACGACGGCCAGCCGTTCTTCGGGTTGGTGTTCGACCCGGCCGAAGACGGCAAGGCCGACCCTGACGACCTGTCCGGCGGCCGCCGCGCACCCCGCCGGTTCATCGGCTGGCAGACCTTCTTCGACTTCGGCGACGGGGAGGTCAAGCCGAACAAACGGCTCGACACCAACATCTCCAGCCCGCTGATGACCCTGCCGCATGCAGCGATCGTCCGCTTCGGCAAGGGCCAGGGGCCGACCGCGCTGCCACAACGCACCCTGCTACGACACCTCACCTGGGAACTGCCGTCCGGGCAGGCCATCGCCAAGGCCATGCGCGCGGACGTGCTCAACCCCGCCGACCTCGCCGAGCTGCGTCAGTACTCGCTCGGCCTGGAGCGGGACACCCCACTCTGGTACTACGTGCTCAAGGAAGCCGAACTCGTCGAGGTGTTGGCCATCGAGGCCAGTCGCAACCAGACGATCACCGAAAGCGAGTTCCAGACGGCCGAGTAGCCGACCTCTCCGTCGCCAAGCTGGCTAGAGGCCGCGTCGGACGCCACCTGGTCGGGTACTCAGTTCCTGCAATGTTCACCCGGAGATCCCCGACGACGTAACCACCAAAGACCCAGCATGGTCCCTGAACCAGCGAGCCGCAGGAGGGATCATGAGACGAACGAAGGCCCGGGCGACCCGTGCAGGGATCGCGGTCGTCGCCGCCGTGGTGGTGGCAAGCCTGCTGCTCGCCGCCCAACCCGGCGGCACGGCGGCGTTCGCAGCGCCCGTCGACGACGAGGCCGAGCTGGATGTCCTTCACCTCAACATCTGGGGCCATGTCGGGAACGCCGACTCCGAGGAGGAGGTCCGCGCGCTCGTCGACAACCTGGTCGACCTCGTTCACGAGCGCCAGCCGGATCTGGTCAGCTTGAACGAGGTGTGCAAAATCCCAGGCTGACGGCCTGCGCGATGCGCTGGCCGGCGAATACCGGCTGTATGCCTCGCTTGCCTGGTGGCCGGCCGTCCGCAAGCCCGCGTGCGGCGGGAGTTCGGACGGGCGATCCTGGTGCGCGACGACCTCGCCGAGGGAGGGAAGTCGTTCGATCGTCAGCTGCCCGTGGATCGCCAGCGTGACCTGGCCAAGCGTCCCATCATCTGTTTGGCAATGGCACGCATCCATACCCTGTTCTGCTCCACGCACCTCACCTCGGGCGGTACGGAGGAGCGCGACCAGGAGCGGGCCGCGCAGGTAGAGAAGATGCACAAGACGTTCAAGCCGTACATCGCCGACGAGTGGAACGTCGTCTTCGGTGCTGACATGAACATGCGCCCCGCGGATGACAACCTCGACTCGGTGTACGACCCGAGCTACGGCCAAGGCGCACACGGCATCTACCTAGAGGCGCATCCGGACCGCCTGACCAGCGCGCCGACCCACGAGAGTGGCAACGCCATCGACTACGTCTTCGTCAGCGACCCGCTCTCGATCTCCACCCCGACAATCACCGACGTTCCCTACTCCGACCACCACGTCTACGAGACAACGATCCTCGTCAGCACACGCAGCTAGTGGACATCTCCGCGACGGCGCACCGGCCTGGTTCGCGACAATCAAACGGCGCTGAACTCAGCCCGCAGGTGCCCACCCGGTGGTGACGGCGATCGCCCCCTCGATACTGCGGGCAACCGGACACGCCTGCTGGTGTGTGGCCAGGGCGCGATCGGCAGCATCCTGCTTGTCCGGTGCGATCTGCAGGCCGCCGTAATCGACGTGGATCCGCTTGATCACCAGAACCTTGCCATCCAACTCGATCTCGCCTCGTGCGTACCCCACCAGACCGGCGGGGTCGATTCCCCGGGCCACGAGGGCACCGGCGAACGTTCCGGTCAGTCAACCTCCGGCAGCACCGACGACGTGGTCGAGGGTGGTGGCGTGCTCGGGATACCGCCCCGGCTCATGGCCGTAGTGCTCAGCGACCGGACCGTGCGAGCCGTACCAGGTGGGCTCGGACTCAGCGGGCAGATACGACCTGCGGACGGGCCCACCCTCACGTTCGATACGCACCTGAGAGACGTAGACGACGTCACCCATTGACCGTTCTCCCTTCAACGCATTCGTCACTGCACGCTACACGCCCTCCCGTCCCCGCCTGCACGCCTCAGGCGACCTCGCGGAGATCGCCGGTCGTGACGTCGAACACGAACCCCCGAACATTCTTGTGCGGCACGAAAGGGGTTGCGTCGATCCGGGCCATCGACTGACGCACGTCCCCCTCGGGATCGGCGAACGCCTCCGCGGCCCACGCCGGGCGGATCCCGGTGTCGGCCTCGACGGCGGCCTTGAACTCGTCGTCGGTGAACGTCAGCATGCCGCAGTCGGTGTGGTGGATCAGCACGATTTCGTTGGTGCCGAGCAGCCGTTGGCTGATCGCCAGGGAACGGACGGTGTCCTCAGTGACCACCCCGCCGGCGTTGCGGATCACATGCGCCTCACCTTCGCTGAGCCCGAGCAACCCGTAGACGTTCAGACGGGCGTCCATGCAGGCCACCACCGCAACCCGAAGGCTCGGGGGCATCGACAGGTCCTGCTTGTCGAAGCGGGCGGCGTACGTGCGTGCGTTGGAAACAAGTTGGTCGGTGGCGCTCATCGTGACCTCCTCAGAGCCTCATCGGGTCACTTTTTGGTCCGACGGCTGCCGCCGTGCCAGTCCTCTACGACACCGACGTCGCCCTCGTAGACCCCCAGACCGCGGAGCTGCGGGAGCTCGCGAAGGCTGCGCTTGAGCTCGGCGAACCCGGCGAAGCGGGCCAGCCCGACGACGTGCTCCCACAGTGCGACGGCCTCATCCTCGTTGGGCAGTCGGCTGATCACCGGTCCGAAGAAGGCGACGCCGTCGGGCGGCTCGAAGTGGATGATCGGGGTTCCGACGTCCTTCCCCGTCAGGGAGAGGGCCTCGTCGGTGGATGCCTGGATTTCGGGGTCAAGGCTGTCGTTGTCGAGCGCCTCGGCCAGCATGGTCGGCAGCCCGGACTCGGTGAGCACCGGCGTGAGGAAGGACGGCGTACCGCGAGGGTCCCTGCCCTCGTCGTCGATGGGATCGGGCAGGGGAGGTGAGTCGAAGATGTGCTTCCCGAGGGTCGCGTAGAGCCGGTCGACGGCCTCGGGACCGTGGTCGGCGCGGGCCTGCGCTGCGACCCGGAGCAACCGAAGGCCAGCGGTGTGCCCGGCCTCGTACTCGGGCGGGAAGTGGCTCGCGTAGTCGATGTGGGCGTTGAGCTGCCGCAGCGAGATGAACCGCCACTCGACCTTGTGGTCGCGTAGATCCCCGACCATGCGGACCCACTTGCTGGTCATCCAGGCGAACGGGCATACCGGGTCGAAGTAGAAGTGAATGTCGGCTGCCATGACAGCTCCTTTCGGCGGTGTGGGCTCAGGGCAGTAGGAGCACACGTTTCACGGTACCCACCGCCAAGGCGATCGCCTTCTGGGTGGGCGTGAGGGGTGGAGCTCAGCGGATCAGCACGGCGTCCGCGAGGCGGTCGAGGAGTTCGTCGAGGAGTGCGCGCTCGCCGCCTGTGAGGAGTTCGGGTGCCTCGTCGAGCACCGCTTTCAGTCCCACGGCCCGCTGGGCACAGTCGCGCGTGTCCGTGGACGCCGCACCGGTGATCGAGCTGATCGTCGCCTCGCGTAGCCGCCGGGGGACGTCGAAGTCGCGGTCTTCGGGGGCTGTGCCGATGAGACTGAGGGTGACCCCGGTGCTGGCGGCGTGGACCATGTGGGCGCCGGTTTCGACGCTGACCGCGAGTCTGCCGGCCGCGGCGATGCGCCCGACGAGCATGTGTAGCCGCTGCGAGGCCAGCTCGGCTGCCTCCGTTCGGCGACCGGGAAGCGGCTGCCCGCACATGAGCAGGTAGTGCGCGGGGTGCTCAAGCCCGAACTGGACGTGGAGATCCCATCCGGTATGCAGGTCTTCGACCGGATCGTCGGTCAGGGCCTGATTGTGCTTGCGCGCCAGATAGGTGTCGAACCCGTCGGACGCCACGGCGTCGAGCAGACCACGCATGTCCGTGAACAGCCGATAGATGGTCGGCGGCTGTACGCCTGCGGCGGCGCTCACGGCACGTGTGGTGACGGCGTCGCGACCTTGGGACTGCAGCAGATGCGTCGCGGAGTCGATGATCCGCCGCCGTACCTCGTCTCGCTCGCTCATGAATCAACGATAACAGAATTTCGATATCGACGGTTGTATTTGCGCTGGAAACCACGTGCGGTTATCGCTGACAACGCACGCTCGTCCATCCGAAGGAGACCGACATGAAGACCACCGGCAACACCATCCTCGTCGCCGGGGGCACCTCCGGCATCGGCCGCGCGTTCGCCGTCCGGCTCCATGCGGCAGGCAACAAGGTGATCGTCGCCGGCCACCGCCGTGCGGATCTCGACGAGATCGTCGCCGAGGTCCCCGGCATCGAAGGCGAGGAGTTCGACGTCACCGACGGTGCGTCGATCCGGCGCCTCTCGGAGACTGTGACGGCCAATCACCCCGACCTCAACGTCCTCGTCACGATGGCCGGGATCATGGTGCCGGAGACGGTGCTCGACCCGGGCTCGCTCGAGGTCGCCGAGCGCACCGTAGCACCAACCTGCTCGGCACCATCCGGCTCGTCCACGCGTTCGCCCCGATCCTCGCCGAGCAGCCGGCGGCCGCGATCCTCACCGTGACGTCGGGTCTGGCGTACGTGCCGCTGCCGACCACGCCGACCTACGGCGCCACCAAGGCCGCGGTCCACTCCTACACCGAAAGCCTGCGCGAACAGTTACGCGAGAGCTCGGTGCAGGTCATCGAGATCGCCCCGCCGCTCACCCGCACGACGCTCATGGGCAGCGGGACGGACAACGAACGCGCCATGCCCCTCGACCAGTTCGTGGCCGAGGCCATGAGCCTGCTCGACTCGCAGCCCGACGCGCAGCAGATCCTGGTCGAGCGCGTCAAGCGCCAGCGCTTCGCCGAAGCGACGGGCACCTACGACGAAGTCTTCGCCATGCAGGCCGGGCGCTGACCTCGATCCGGCACCAGCCCTCTCACGAAGGAAAAACCATGCTTTCGACGGAACTCCTGGGCGGAGCCTCTACCCTGGCTCCGGGATGTGACAGTCACCCGCATGAAGTACGGCGCCATGCGGCTGGCCGGTTCGCATGGGTCCTGTCGGCGCACGACGTGACCGACCTCACCGGCATGTCTGTGTCCTTGGCCTGACCACCACGGTCTTCGACATCGAAAGGACCCACGATGGGCACACGCGACCGGATGGCGAACTTGACGACCATCGAACGGTCGCCCGATCCCGAAGACCCGGAGGCGGGCGACGAACGGCGGCCTTCGGTCGCGGCATGGATCGGCGAGATGGGTGTGAGCCGCGCTGGCGCGCTCCTGCTGTTGGTTGGAACCGTCGTGGCGATCGCGTGGGCCAACCTCTCGTACGGCTCTTACCACGAGTTCTGGGAGACCCACCTGACTGTGGGGTTGGGCGATCTGCGGCTCGACTTCACGCTGCATACGCTGATCAACGACGCCCTCATGGCGGTGTTCTTCTTCACCGTGGGGCTGGAGGTGCGGCGGGAGTTCACGATCGGTGAGCTCACCAGCTGGTCGCGGGCAGTGGTCGGCGCCAGACACACCTGGGCCGGAACCGCGCCTCCCGTGGCTAGCGACGCTCATCGGCAGGCGACGAGCGTCGTATGAAACCATCAGCGCATGGAGCCGTCAGATGTCGTAGCCGAGATCGCCCCGACTGGCCAGTTGCGTGCCTCGATAAACCTCGGCAACGCGGTGCTCGCCCAGGGCACCAAAGAACAGCCGTCCGGCGTCACGGTCGATCTGGCCCGCGAGCTGGCGTGTCGGCTGGAGGTGCCGGTGGAGTTCCTCTGCTTCGACGCCGCTCGCAAGTCCTTCGAGGCGATGGTCGACGGCCGAGCCGACATCTGCTTCCTCGCCGTGGAACCGGCGCGCGAGGCACAGGTAGCGTTCACGGCGCCGTACGTCGTGATCGAGGGCGTCTACGTCGTCCCTGCCGACTCGCCGATCCGATCCGTCGCCGATGTCGATCGGGCCGGGGTTCGGGTGGGGGTCAAACACGGCTCGGCGTACGACCTGTACCTGACCCGCACGCTTGAGTCGGCAGAGGTCGTGCGCGGTGACGAGGGGGTCGCGGTCTTCGATGACTTGAACCTGGAAGTCGGTGCCGGCATCCGGCAGCCCGTCTCGGCGTACGCGTCCAGCCGTACCGACCGGCGGGTCCTCGACGAGGCGTTCATGCAGATCCGGCAGGCGATGGGCACCACCCCGGATCGGTCAGACAAGACGGTCGCGTGGTTGAGCGCGTTCGTCGAAGAATGCCGCGCTGGTGGTTTCGTAGCGGAGTCCCTGCGCTCCGCCGGGCTCGACGAAGAGCTGGTCGCCCCGGTGCCGGGCTGAGCGGGGAATCACCGCTGCCATTCGTACGGGCCACCTCTCTCGACGATGGTTGGGCTAACCGTCACCGTTTCCTCGGCCTACCAGCACGTCACCGATAAGGTCCGAGGCGACATCGCACGCCGCATTTGACGCGCTCTCCCATGGAGGACCAGAACCGGCCTGACGCAGACCGGGACGGCGAACAAATGCAACTCAAACTGCAACCACGTTGGTGGGTCCAATCAGGCCGTCAGTCACGTCACTCCGATCCGCTTCTCAGCCATGCGTGTGGTGGCGCCGAGCTGCCCTGCGCCCCACTCGGTCTGGTGCCGCCGCATGGGGGTGAGCGGCGTCATTGATCGATGACCTATCGGCGGTGTCGTTTGGCGTACGCGCGTGCCTTTTCCCGGTTGCCGCACGCGCTCATGCTGCACCAGCGGCGCCAGCCGATGCGGTCGATGAAGAGCCAGGTGCAACCGTCGCCGTGGCAGGCGTGGACATGCGCGATGTCGTCGGAGGTGAGGAAGTCGCCGGCGGCCTTGGCCACGATGAGCAGCGGCAACTCCAGACCAGTCGAAGCCGGGATCTCCCGATGCGGCATGCGTCCTGGTCGCAGGCGCTCCCGTTGCGCTGCCTTGCGTAGGTAGCCGGTGACGGTACCGATCGCCCGGCCGTTCTCGGGTTCGAGAACTGCCGTGCGTAGCCCGCGGCGTAGGCGCCGCGCATCGGTCAGCACGGCCGTAGCCGATGCGGAGTCGCGGGCGGCCGACCGGCGAAGACGCACGGCATCGTGCTCGGCGATGAGCCCGGCATGCCAAGCCCACAGTGCGAGGTGGTCGTAGCTTCGCAGCCACTCCCACTGACGTTCGGCAGACTCACCCCACCCGGTGCGCGTGTTGCAGAAGTCGAGGGCGGCATGGCCGCCGATGCAGACCGGCAGCTTCAGCTGCTCGACGGTTACCCAATGCATGGTCAAATTGTGTCTTGAATCGTGATCTTCAGCCATGGTCAGCTTACTAACCAGGTTACACCTCAAACCCAGTTAGGGACGCGACACCATGATGAAACGAACCGCCGCCGTCCTCGGATCTGCCGTCATAGTCGCCGGCATGACCGCAAGTACGGCCAGCGCAGACCAAGACTCCCGCTGGATCCCGTTCCAGCAACCTGACGTGACCGCTCCCGCCGGCGTGTTCTGCGACTTCGAAGTAACCGGCGAGGTCCTGCACGACCGGGAGTTCTTCAAGACGGTCGCGACCTACGAAGACGGCTCGCCACGAACTGAGCTGTGGAAGGGGCCGCTCGTCATACGCTTCACCAACACCGAGACCGGCGAGTCTGTCGACCGCGACGTTAGTGGCCACCAAGTCAAACAGCTCAAGCCCGACGGGTCACTCGAGTCCATCACGATCAAAACCGGACACACCGTCGGCGCCATGGCCGAGGGCAGCAGTCCCGAAAAGGGCATCTGGCAGGTCGGTGGTCGTCACTCGTCGCTGGTGCGGCACGACGACGGCACCTCAAGCATCTTCCTCGGACCCAACGGGACAGCCGAGAATCTCTGTGACACTCTCGCACCCTGAGCGGGTCGGCGCAGCGTCTTCACACTTTTTGCTGATCGAGGTCCTGGGGAAGGACCGCGTCGAGGCCGCATGATCACGCGACCGCCGCAGACCTCCAAATCGGATGCACCGATCGCGGCTCCAAGAACAAGCAAGCGTGCGATCCGCGTGCGACTAGCGACGGTCAATCGGTGGCTCACGGGCGGGTTTCAGGGTCCATACTCTCTGACTGAACCGTATACCGAGTTCCGCAGCTGAGTGACCGTCGGTTGACGTGAACGCGGGCGGTGACCTGCGAAAACGCGTGCTGGGCCGGTGACACGGCATGTCACTAGAGGCCCGGGCGGGGCGGTTCAGGCGGTGTCGAGCTGCAGGATCCGGGGCGGTGCGGTCAGGTCGAGCCGGCCGGGATGTGCCGCTGCGCCGGTGTGGGGTCGGTGGTCTGGTGGAAGGTGCCTGCCGGGCCGGTGAAGTAGCCCACGTGCAGGCGGTCAGTGAGTTGTGGTTGAGCACGGTGACGGCGTCTTGTGCCGCAACAGAGTGTGGCCGGATGTGCGTTTGTGCTGATCGGGGCGGAGGTGGCGGGATTTGAACCCGCGAGAGGGGATCATCCCTCAACCCGCTTAGCAGGCGGGCGCCATAAACCGGACTAGGCGACACCTCCGAGCTGAGCCCAGGAGC
>WHTJ01000084.1 GCA_009377795.1 Propionibacteriales bacterium
GGAGCCGGCGACCGGGATCGAACCGGTAACCTTCCGATTACAAGTCGGATGCGCTGCCAATTGCGCCACGCCGGCGACGTGCGGTCGTCCATCGTATCCGTGCCGCCGATCGCCCTCTCGCCGACGTCTTCCCGCGCTCTGTGGCGGCACGGAAGCTATTGGGATGCTGCGACTCGAGATGACCTGTTCGACTTTGAGGATTGGCGGCGGCGATCCCTGCTTGATCTTCGATGCGGGTATGCCAAAACATGCAGCAGGCCAACCTGCGACGCCGCACCCACGATCTCCTCGTCGGCGATCCTGTCTTGCACAGAGTCCAACCGAACCCAGTCGACCCTCTCGGCCTCGTTGATGTCGGCCGGGTCGCTGACGTGGTCGGCACCCTCGGCGACGAACAGGAGAGTCTCGGCATCTGCCATCCCCACCGTCGGCTGCAACGTCACCAGCGGCTTGACGTTGCGGGGCCGCCAGCCGGTCTCTTCCTCCACCTCCCGCGCGGCCGTCATCGCCGGGTCCTCACCCTCGTCGACATATCCGCCAGGAAGCTCCCACACCCATCGGTCAAATGATGAACCGGTGCCGCCACATCATCAGCACACGATCCCGAGCATCGTTGAGCACGACCACCATCGCCGCTTTCGGCATCCGCATCACATACTGCTCGAACGCACCCCGTCCGGCAGCTCGACCGACGCAATGCTCAACCGCAGCCGCCGGGTGTCGTCCACCAGCCGCTCACCATGCACCGTCCACCGCGTCAGCCCGAAGTCGTCCTGGTCGGTCGCCATAGAAGGGACGCTACCTCTCGGAGCCACGCTGCTTGCGGCGTGACCTGCCTGCCCCAAACCTGGACACCCACTGGGCAGCTGTGGGCGATGCTTCCCGAGGCAGCAGAGCATCCACGTGCCACGGCCGGCCGTTAGGCGGCTCGCGAGGGTACGTCGAGGAAGGCGCCGATCGACTCCCGCAGTCCGGCCGCGTCGAGTCCGTGCGCGTGAGAGTGCTCGTGCGGCTCGCCGTACCTTCGCAGGTCCGGCGTGCCGACCCCGAGCGCGAGCGTACGGTGCGGCAGGTCCTGCAACGCGTCCGCGACCTCGCGGGTCGAGGTGCCGGCCAGATAGGGCTCGACCAGTACGACGTCGGGCTCCGCCAGGGTCTCCCGCAGGGTGGAGCGGTCGAACGGCCGGACGGTCGCGGCGTACAGCACCGTCACGTCGAGTCCGGCCGTGGCCTTCAGCACCGGGTCGAGCATCGGGCCGACCGCCACCACACTGGCGCGCGCCCCTCGGCGTACGACGTCGAACCTCCCGGTCCGCCCGCTCCCCACCCGGCGGGCGGCCGCGTTGTCGTCCCCGGCAAGCCGCACATAGACCCGACCGCTGCCCGCGACCGCGTCCCGAATCAGCACGTCGGCCTCGGCGGCATGACCGGGCACGTGCACCGTCCACCCCCGCAGGGTGTCGATCAGCGCGACATCCCCAGGGCTCATGTGGGTTCGCCCACCGGCCGGCCAGTCGTACGAGCCACCGGAGCCGATCAGCACGCCACCGACGTCCTGATGGTCGAAGTCGAGCTTGATCTGCTCGAAGGCGCGCTCCACGAGGAACGCGCCGAACGTGTGCACGATCGGCCGCATACCGGTGAACGCCAGACCCGCTCCGGCGCTGACCAGCAACTGCTCCCGGATACCCACGTTGATCACCCGATCGGGATGCCGTCTCGTGGCCTCCGGGAAGAACCGCGCGGAGACGTCCGCGAGCACCAGAGCCGTCGACAGGTCGTCCTCGAGAATGTCGGTGACGGTCACCGCGAACTGCTCTCTCATGCCGATGCTCATTGCTCAGCCCTCCTTGTTCTCCACGTGGGCGACGACCACCGACGGCCGACCCTCCGGGTGTCCACGCAACGCGAGCGTGACCTCGGCATGGTCCCGGCCGTCCACGCGTACGGCCTCCCAACCCTCCACGGCGAACCGTCGTTCGATGCCATCGGACCAGCCGTGTGTGGACGACGAGTTGTCGACGACCACGACGGTGAGATTGTCCAGCCCGATCGCGCCGGCGTACGCGACCGCCTCGGCGTTGCTGCCCTCGTCGTACTCCGCGTCCCCGACCAGCACGACGACGCGGGAGCCGAGACCCTGAGCCCTCAGCCCGAGTGCGGTACCCACGCCGAGCGGGAGTCCATGCCCCAGTGAACCGCTGGATATTTCCACTCCAGGAACCAAAACCCGGTCGGGATGGTGGCCCAGCGGGGAGTCGTATCGGCCGAACGTGGCCAGCCAGTCCACGGGGATGAACCCCTTCACGGCGAGTACGGCGTAGTACGCCATCGGACCGTGTCCCTTGGAGAGCTGGAACCGGTCACGTCCCGGATCGTCGACGGTATCCGGAGTCACGTTGAGGACCCGGTCGTAGAGGACCCACAACACGTCGAGCGTGGACGTGGCACTCGGCCCGTGCTTCTCGTCTCCGGTCATCAGCGACATCAAGGCGTCGAGGTCGCCGTACCCGAGTTCCGGCCTGCGGACGTCGACATCAACCGAAGCCAGACTTGTCGTCGTAGTCATGGCGACGATGGTGCAACCTGAAGTTCACTTGAAGTCAAGGGTACGATCTACGGCATGTCGAAGCTTCCTCAGAAGATCACGATCGGCGAGTTGTCGGTCCGCTCGGGGGTTCCGGCGTCTGCGTTGCGGTTCTACGAGGCGGAGGGGTTGCTGCAGTCCACCCGTACGACCGGCAACCAGCGGCGCTTCGACCGCAGCCAGCTTCGCCGGGTTGCGTTCATCAGATCGGCGCAGCGAGTGGGGCTGTCCATTCAGGAGATCCGCGATGCCCTCGCCACTCTCCCCGACGGCCGTACGCCGAACAAGGCCGACTGGCAGCGACTCTCCCGCAACTGGGAGGCGCGGCTCGACGAGCAGATCGAGCGCATCCAGCGGCTCAAGACCAGGCTCACCGCATGCATCGGTTGCGGCTGTCTGAGCCTGAAGACCTGCTCGCTGAGCAATACGGACGACTTGCTCGCCGAGCAGGGCGCCGGCGCCTACTACCTGCAGCCGGGGAAACGCTGACCACACGTGCAATCTCGGCGCGAAGTCTGGGTGGTCAACGGAAGTCGCGGGACGTCGTACGAGCGGCCAGCGGCAACCGCTCGACCCACTCAGCGACGAGGTTCGTGACCCCCTCAGAGCGTTCCAGCACACCCCGAACGATCAGCGCACTGGACTCCCGAGCCACCCTACGGTGGGCGTTCCACACTCTCGACGAGCAGATGACGTTCACCATGCCGGTCTCGTCCTCGAGGTTGAGGAACGTGACCCCGCCGGCCGTCGCCGGACGCTGCCGGTGGGTGACCACACCGCCGACCCATACCCGCCGTCCGGCCTCGGCAGTGGGCAACCGGCCCGCGGGCAACGCGCCGCGCTCGTCGAGCATCGCCCGCAGATGCCGGACCGGATGATCATCAGGGGAGATCCCGGTGGCCCACAGGTCCGCCATCGTCTGCTCGACCGCACTCATGCCCGGGAGCATGGGCGGCTCCCCGCCGTTCGACATCCCCGCCAGCTGGCCCGGTCGTTCCTGGGCCGCGCGCCCGGCATCCCACAACGCCCGACGGCGAGACATCCCCAACGGCTCGAACGCCCCGGCGGTGGCCAGCGCCTCGACCTGTACGGCGGTCAGACCCACCCGCCGCACCAGGTCGGCCATCCCCCGGTAGTCGCCACCGCTCTCCCGCTCGGCGACGATCCTGCCCGCGACCCCCTCCCCGATCGACTTCACCCCGGCCAGACCGAGCCGGACCGCGAACCGGCCGTCCCGCCGGTGCGCCGCGAAGTCGAACGTCGCGTCGGGGTCGAACTCGCCGACCGGCGGCTGCTCCCGCTCGAGACAGGCGTCGTCCCCCGTCTTTTCAAGGCGAGCCTTGCCGAAATCGGCATCGTCGAGCGGTTCGAGCCCGGCATGGACACCGGAGCGCGCGATGTCGGGCCGGTGTACCTCCACTCCATGCCGGCGGGCATCGGCGACGAGGCTCTGCGGCGAGTAGAACCCCATCGGCTGCGCACGGAGCAGCGCGGCCAGGAACGCGGCCGGGTAATGCAGTCGCAGCCACCCGCTGGCATAGACGAGCAGCGCGAAGCTGATCGCGTGGCTCTCGGCGAACCCGAAGTTCGCGAAGGCCTTGATCTTGGCGTAGATCTCGTCCGCGGTCTCACCGGTGATGTCGTTCTCGGCCATGCCGGCGTACAGCTTCTCCCGCAGCGTGGAGATCCTCTCCACCCCGCGCTTCGACCCCATGGCACGCCGCAACAGGTCGGCATCGTCGCCGGAGCAACCGCCGACCTCGACCGCCATCTGCATCAGCTGTTCTTGGAACAGCGGTACGCCGAGGGTCCGCTCCAGCACCGACTCCAGCTTCTTGTGCAGAAACGTCCAGTCCTCCCCGAGCCTGCGGCGGATGTACGGGTGTACGGCGCCGCCCTGGATCGGACCGGGCCGGATCAGCGCGACCTCGATCGCCAGGTCGTAGAACTTTCGCGGGCGCAGCCGGGGCAGAGTGCCGATCTGCGCCCGGCTCTCCACCTGGAACAGGCCGACGGTGTCCGCCCGGCAGAGCATGTCGTAGACGCCCTTCTCCTCCTTGGGAATCAAATCGAGGTCCCACTCCTCGCCGAGATGAACGCGGACGAGGTCCATCGTGTGCCGCAACGCGGTGAGCATGCCCAGACCCAGCAGGTCGAACTTCACCAGCCCCATCCAGGCACAGTCGTCCTTGTCCCACTGCAGGACCGTGCGGTCCTCCATCCGGGCATACTCGATCGGGCACACCTCGCCCACCGGGCGATCGGTGAGCACCATGCCGCCGGAGTGGATGCCGAGATGACGGGGAAACCGCAGCAGCTCCTCGGCCAGGCCGGTCACCGGCTCGGGGATGTCGTGGTCAGCGCTGCTGGTCACCGCTCCCCATGCCTCGACCTGCTTCGACCACGCGTCCTGCTGGCCCGTGCTGTATCCGAGCGCCTTGGCCATGTCGCGTACGGCGAGCTTCGGACGGTACGTGATGACGTTGGCGACCTGCGCGGCGTTGCGCCGGCCGTACTTCTCGTAGACGTACTGGATCACCTCTTCACGCCGGTCGGAGTCGAAGTCGACGTCGATGTCGGGCTCCTCGTCGCGGGTCGTGGCCAGGAACCGCTCGAACGGCAGGTTGAACTCGACCGGGTCGATCGCGGTGATGCCCAGCGCATAACAGACGATCGAGCTCGCCGCCGACCCACGACCCTGACACAGGATCCCCTTGCCCTGTGCGTGCTTCACGATGTCGTGCACGATGAGGAAATAACCGGGAAAGTCCTTGCTCTCGATCACGGTGAGCTCGCGCTCGAGCCGTGCCCGCACCTTTTCGCTGAACCGCTTATAGCGGCGGCGAGCGCCCTTGTACACCTCCTCGCGCAGGTAGCTCATGGGGGTATGACCCTCCGGAATCTCCTGCCGGGGAAGCCTCGGCCTGGCCGCGCGCAGTGGAAAGGCGAGCTGGTCGGCGATCTCCACGGTGCGGGCCACCGCACCCGGATACCGGGCGAACCGTGCGGTCATCTCCTCACCGGAGCGCAGGTGCGCGGCGCCGGACGCGGGCAGCCAGCCGTCCATCTCCTCCAGGCTGCGCCGCGCGCGTACGGCGGCGAGCGCGGCGGCCAGCTTGCGCCGGCTCGGCCCGGCGTAATGCACGTTGTTGGTGGCGACCACCGGTAGCGCCGCCCGCTCCGCGAGCGCGGCGAGCGCGTCGTTGTCGGTGGTGTCTCGCGGGTAGCCGTGATCGATCAGCTCCACCACGACGTGGTCACGGCCGAACAACGCGATCAGCCGGTCCAGCTCCAGAGCCGCGGTGTCCGGACCGCTCGTCCGCAGAGCCTGGCGTACCAGGCCCTTCCGGCACCCGGTAAGGATGAGCCAGTGCCCTCCGGCCCGTGCGGCCAGCTCCTCCAGGTCGTAGACCGGGCGGCCCTTCTCCGCGCCGCGAAGCTGAGCCTCGGTGATTGCCCCGGCGAGCCGGTGGTATCCCTCCTCGCGACGGGCGAGCACCAGCAGATGGCTGCCCTCGGGATCGGCCGTTCCGTTCTGCGGTTTGGTCAGCCCCATCGACAACTCCGCACCGAAAATCGTCGCCAGATTGGGAAATTGCTCGGCTACCTCGGCCATCCGGGCCACCCCGTAGAAGCCGTCGTGGTCGGTCAGTGCGAGTGCGTGCAGGCCGAGCCGCTCCGCGGTCTCCACCAGCTCCTCGGGAGAGCTCGCGCCGTCCAGGAAGCTGTAGTGGGAGTGGCAGTGCAGCTCGGCGTACGGCACCGGGCTGTCCGCTCGCTGCGGCCGGTTCTCGGGATCGGGTTCGTACGGCGGCCGCACCCAGGTCCACGCCGGGCTGTCGCTCCCGTCGGCATCCGACGGCGGACCGCCCGGACGCCGGCGATCGGACAGTCTGCGCTCCAGCTCCGACCACGGGATCGGTGGATTGTGATAACCCATCAGCGGTCCTCAGTCATAGCGGGCCTCCGTCCACCAGCGGCCGTTCTCCACTGTGAGCAGCCAGGCATCACCGCCGGTGCCGACGATCTGGAACCTGGCCAACCGGCGTTCGGCCGACTCGTCCCACCAGCGCTCCTCGACCGGCCACGGCCCCGCCCAGGCCGCGACCGGCCGCAGACGGTGCCGGCCGTCCGGGCAGAACCGGGCCGGCTCCCCGAGTACGACACCCCGCCCGCTCACCCTGACCGGCTCGCCGTCGGCGGCGACCACCTCGGCGGGAAGCGGGGTGGCGTACACCGTCGTGGGCGCGGGCGGGGGAAGACTCCCGGGCCACGGCAGGTCCCCGGACCATCTCGGGATCGGCCGGTCCCCCCACGGAACCAGGGTCTGCCGGTCCGCCGACCCGCGCCCACCACCGACGACCGCCGACACGACCGCGTCGTGACCCAGGTTGCTCTGCACCCGAGACATGGCCCGGTGAACCCGCTCGTCGGGGGCGCCTCCCCACAACCCGTCGGCATGGGTGCCGATGGCATCGACCTCCTCGGGGAACAGCCGCACCCGGACGACCGCGGACGCCAGCCCGCCGTCGTTCCCGCCGATGCCCTGCAGCTGCCAGCGAACCCGGTCGACCACATCGGCCGCATCGAACCAGCGCGGATGCGACCACGTCCGGCAGCGCACCTCGCCCGACTCCGCGCTCACCTCGACCCGGACCGCGACGCACACCAGCCCCTGCTCGGCCAGATCGGCGACGAACCCGTCGGCGGGGCCCCGAACCGCGAAGGCGACCTGGTCGACCCGGTCGGCGGACGGCTCGAAGTCCACCTCCCGGGTGTGGTTCGGCGGTGGCCGGCGCGCCACCACCGGCCGGTCGTCCGCCCCTCGGGCCAGCCGGTGTGCCCGAGCGCCGTCGGTGCCGAGTCGCGTGAGTACGTCGGTGCCCGACAACTCCGCGAATGCGCCAAGGGTACGGAGCCCGAGCCGACGCAACAGATCCGCCAGCTCCGGGCGTTCGAGTACGTCGATCGGCAATGGTGCAAGGAAATTCGCCGATCCGCCCACCGGGACGGCATGAATCCGGCTGCCGCTCTGTTTCGGCCACACCCGGGCCGCCTGTTCCGCGGCGAACAGCCCGTCGGCGATCCCGACCCGGCAGTCGAGTACGCCGAGGGTCTCCAGGTGCTCGATCAGTGCGGCCGCCGCCGCGGCTTCGCCGCCGTAGTAGCGGCTCGGCCCTCGCGCCTTGAGCGCGCACAACCCCGGCTGGACGACCTCGACTCCGGGCGTGAGCGCCTCGACCGCGGTGACGACGGGCTCGAAGGCACGGGCGTCCAGCACCGGATCGTACGGCAGGGTGACGAGATCGGGACAACGCGCCTGCGCGTCGCGGGTCTTCAGCCCCCGGCGTACGCCGTCCTCACGGGCGGCGTACGAGCACGCCCACACCCGCCCACCCTCGAGCACCGCGATCGGCGCGTCCGGCCGGCACCCGGCGGCCTTTCCCGCGGCCGTCACCGGCCAGTCGGGACACCACACCACGATCGTGCGCTCCGGCATGGGCTCAGCTCGCCACCTCGTGCCGCCAGCCCTCGTCGTACTGCCTCACCGGCTCGGCGGACCGGACCCTCCCGGCCGGGTCGGGCAGCCACAGCCGGGTGCGGTGCGGGCGGGCGGCCGTACCGCGGCCGGTCACCGTGACGGTGACCCGCCGCGCCACCAGGTGGCCATGGCCGGAGCCGAGGCCGTCCCAGCTGTTCTCGCCCACGCGCAACCGCGCCTCGCAACGCGGCCACGACCTCCCGACCGTGATGAGAACGGCACCCCGCCGCCGGATCCGGGCCTCCAGCCGGGAGGCCTCCGCGGCGGACACCGTGGACGGTGGGGCGGCCACGACGACGGTGAGCGCATCGACCAGCGTCGCGACCACCCCGAGCCATTCCCTCCCTGGCTCGGGAACCAGCACCAGCCTGTCGAGGTCCACCCCGAACCCGGCGGCGGCCTCGGCACCGAACGCCGGCATGCCGACGACGCCGCTCCACGCGCCGGCGGCGGACGGCCCCGCCAGCAGCGCCATCACCAGCGCGGTCGACCCCTCGACGGCGTACGACGCACCGGCACGCACCCCGCCTCCCGGCAGGACGCCGGCCAGGGCCGGAAGCGTCTCCAGGGCCCGCCCGACCTGCCGAGTCTCCAGCGCCTGTCGCATCCGGCCCGCCGTGTCCTGCGGCTGGTGGAGCAGAACAGCGGAACCGGACACTCCGCTATCTTCGAACAAATGTTCGAACGTGTCAACTTCTAGTGCGTCAAGATTTCTGGCAGGGTCCGAGGGGGCGGATGGCGCGGAGTGGCGGTGGTCCGGCCGGACAGGTCAGTCATCGTCCTCTCCCGTCACTGGCTGTCGTACTCGTCGTGGCGGCGGTACCAGACGCCGGCACGCAGGTCGCCCGCCCCCTCGAACAGGCCCTCGTTGCGCCCGCGTGGCGCGCGGTCGAGCCACTGGTACATACCCCACAGGCCGTCCAGCCCGCGCGCGTACGTCGAGTACGTGTGGTAGATCTCGCCGTCCTCGTACGCGAACGCGCTCATGCCCGGCGTCTCCCGCGTGTACGTCGCCACGTCGGTGCCGAGCCCCGCCGCGATCTCGACCATCGGGTTGGGCTGATCGGGCTCCGGCGGTCGAAGCTCCATCGTGCGGAAGTTGTATTCGATGGCACCCGACTGCTGCTGCTCCTCCGTGTACGCCGCCTGGAAGTCGTAGTTGAAGTCGCTGCCAGACGCCGACGCCCAGGGGAAGCTCCAGCCCATCCGCTGCTTGTACGCCTGTAGCTTCGCCAACGGGGCCCGCGACACCGCGCCGAGCGTGACGTCGTGATTCGCCAGATGGACCATGAAGCCATCGAAGCCGTCCGCGATCGCCGAGCAGGACGGGCACCCTGCCGTGTAGTCGGGCCCGAACATGAAGTGGTAGACGAGCAGCTGGGAGCGTCCGTTGAACAGATCGGCGAGCGTTGCGCTGCCCTCGTCGGTGTCGAAGCGGTACTCCTTGTCGATTCGGACCCAGGGCAGCTCCTGGCGCCACCGCGCCAGCTCGTCGCTACGCCGCGTCAGCTCCTTCTCGGCTTCCAGCAACGTCATCCGGGCCGTCAGCCACTCTTCACGGGTTCCGGTCTTGTGTTCGGTCATTGCTTATCTCCTTGCTGTCGTTACATCGGTGACGTCAGCCCGGGGGCCGACGAGGGTGCGAGGACGATCCAGATGCCGAGGCCGACGATCACCAGTGCCACCGGCACATCGATGGCGGCTCTCGCGGGCAGCAGTTTCTGGAGGCCGACGACGACGGTGATCACCGCCATCCAGGTCACGCTCATGACACCTAGCGCCAGCAGCATCGCCATCAGTCCGGTGCTCGAGCCGACGCAGTAGAGCCCGTACTCGAGTCCGGATCGGACGTTCTCGCCACAGCGCCGACGGAGGCGCTGCTTGAGCGGCGTGAGCTCGTAGAGTCCGGCCGCGACCACAACCGCGCCTGCGGTGAACGTCCCATGCGGCCGGTACAGCGCGTACGCGGCCATACCCACGAGCGCCCACACGGCGAGGTACGAGCCGACGAACAGCGGACCGGTGAGCCACGACCGCTGGCACGAGCGCGTGCCACGGCTGTCGGGACCACACCCGGCAGCATCATCGCCGCCATCATCAGCGCCCACAGGGCGACGAAGGACGCGAACGAACCCAGCCGAGTCGCCACGCCCATGTCCATCCCGTTCATCTGCTGGATCGTGGTCACCCAGCAGGCGGCGGCGAGCCCGAGCGTCGCCGTCAACGCGGATGCCGTCGCCACGGAGCTCGGCGCCGCTGGCCCAACACTTGTCATGTCATGGGGTCCTGTGTCTGCGTGCGGTTATGCGGTCACTTGTGTGACGCACCGCAGGGCGGCGATTCATCGCTCCGCCGCGACATCCTCAATCAGCGGTGGGGCGCAGGCGCGACAGAGCGCTCAGTACGAGTGGTCCGCCGCTCGGATTTCGCAGTTGCCGCAACTGCACGCCAGCGAACGAGAGGATCGCGCCCTCGTCGAACCGCGCTCGTGCACCATTGCGGCACTCGACGTCGAGCTGGCCGCGCTCGACGACGACGAGAGTGTCGGCCCAGTCGGCTGGCTGGCAGTCGATCGCATCCCGAGCCCGCAGCATCAGGGTCTCCAACCGAAAGCCTTTCGGGCATCGGGAGCCCAGAAACGAGATCCGATCCGGGTCGTCCATCACAGCGTCGCTGGCAGCGCGAACGACTCGAACAGCTCCGGCTGCTGGAACAGCGCGATCTCGGCGATCGCCTCGCCGTCGACTCCCAGTAGGCAGATCGCGAACGCCCGGTACGCCGAGCCGCCTGGCTCCCGCCAGTACAGCCCGAACGCGGGCTGCCGATTGGCCGCCGTCGGCAGCAACCGCCACCCGGTGCCCATCTCGTCGAACATAGGTATGATGCGCCGGGACGTCTCGATTCATCGCCGTTATCTCACGGCGTTGCGGTCAGTCAGTGCAGCGACGATCCAGGTCGGCGGGCACCGAAGGGGCCGTGGCCGGCGCCGAAGGTGGATCCGTTAGAGCCGATCATCGGGATCGAAGTAGACCAGATCGTAGTCCTTGACCCCGTGGACGGGGTCGTAGCCGTGGAGTTGGTTCCACACTGTCTGGGCAATACAGCCCCCACCGAGATACCACGAGCAAAGGTCGAGTTGCGGGGCAGGCCAAGGATCTCCATCACCACGGGATTGCGCCGGACAACATTCTCAAGCGTCCTGACCTGCCGACCCAACGGCGCATCAACAGCGCTCGAGATCTCTACGGTCATGCCGGCAATGTACCGCAGGCGCTCAGGCCCTCCCCTATACACCCAAGTCGTCCAAACTGCGCCAGAAAGTTGACGCAAGACAAACTCCGACTCAGTCCATCGCGGTTGCCTCGAGCGCGACGACGAGGTCCGGCGCTGCGAGGCTGGCGACACCGAGCAGGGTGGTGGCGAAGCGCACGCCGGCGCCCTCGAAGCGCTCGTTCACAACGAGGAAGTGCTGGAGCAGGGTGTCCATCTCGGTGGTATAGAAGTTGAGCCGGACCACGTTGGCAAGGGTCATGTCGGCGCCGGCAAGGATCTCTTCGAGGTTGTCGAGCGCCATTCCGAGCTGGGCAGCCATGTCGCCCGGATGCTGCGAGCTGCCGTTGGCGTCAACGGCGTCCTGGGCACTGCAGATGAGCTCTCGGCGGTGACCTTCGACGAGCTCCGCTTGATCGAAGCCCAACTTCACCGACCACGACGATGGGTTGATGGCTGTTCGTTCCATGGTTCTCCCTTTCTGCTCGAGCCGCTCCGATCAGTCAACGAGTTAGTTAGATAACTAACCTAACCTTGAACCCGAGTGATGTCTATACTGTGAGTGTGGTGACTAACTCAACCCAGACGAGACAGGCCGGCGATGCCGCCTCAGTCGCGCGACCGGGCAAGCGGGAGCGGCTGGTAGCCGCTGCGTGCGAGTTGGTGTATGGCCAGGGGGTTGCGCGCACCACACTGGCCGACATCGCCCAGGCGGCCGACGTGCCGGTGGGCAACGTTTACTACTACTTCAAGACGAAAGACGACATCATCGGCGCCGTCGTACAAACTCACGGTGAGCGACTCGAATCGACACTCGCCGAGCTGGTGCACCGACATCGCAGCCCCAAGGCCCGGCTCAAGGCGCTCGTACGTTTCCTGGCCGAGCGGACTGACGTGACCCCACAGTACGGCTGCCCCTACGGGACTCTGTCCTCAGAGCTGGCCAAACGAGCCGACGGATCAGACCCACTCGCCGCCGGGCTGATGCAGATCCAGCTCGACTGGGCCGAGCAGCAGTTCCGCGCCATGGGGAGACGCGACGCACACGACCTGGCGGTCGAGCTGGTCGCCTCCTACGAGGGCAGCGCCGTCCTCACCAGCGCGCTCGGACAGCCCGATCTGATGGCCCGCCAAGCCCGACGCCTCCAACGATGGATCGACACACTCCACGACTGACTCATTACAGCCGGAGGATGTCGCGCAGCGCGGTGGCGTTGTTGTGCTCGGTGTCCTTGGCGGCGTACACCAGCGTGACGTCGCCGCCGGCGACCAGCCGCCGCAGCTCCTCGACCGCATCCGCCGCGGGCCCGGTGTCGAGCTCGGCGCGATAACGCTCCACGAAATCGGCGTACGCACCCTTGCCGTGGAACTCCCGGCGCAGCTCATGGGACGGCGCCAGATCCCGGAGCCACTCGTCGACCCGCGGGTCGTCCTTACGCACACCCCGCGGCCACAGCCGGTCGACCAGCACCCGCAACCCGTCGCCCTCCTCGACCGGGTCGTACACCCGCTTGAGTCCTACCAGCATCGGCCGGGTCACTCCAGCTTCAGGCCACCGCTGAGAACGTCGAACGCCCGCTCCAGTACGGCGTCCAAGGAGTCGCGGTAGTCGGTCTGGTGCCAGTACTCGAGCACGGCCACGAATCCTCCCACCAGGGCCGCGGACACCACCTTGAGCTCGAGGTCGCCGCCATCCTTGCCGGTACGCCGAGCCAGCCCCTCACGGATCATGGCCTCGGCCTCCTCGACCTGACGCACCAGGCCGGAGCGCACCGCGGGCTCGTTCCACGCATAGCGCATCCGGCGCCGGATCAGCTCCTCGTCGCCGGGCAGAATCTCCTTCGCGATGTACGAGATGCTGCGCCTGATCGCCTCCATCGGGTCGACCTCGGCGGGCTCCTTGTCGATCATGTCGAGGATCATCGGGTCGTACTCGTCGTACAGGACGAGCTGTTCCTTCGTCCCGAAATACCGGTAGATCGAGCTGGGCGAGACCTCCGCCTCGGCCGCGACCCGCTCGATGGTCACCGCGGCGTAGCCGTGCTCGTCGAACAGGTCGAGGGCGACCTCCTGGATGTGCCGCATTGCCCTGAGCTTCTTGCGTTCGCGCAGGCCGACATCTGGCCGCACGCGTTCGGTTGCGGGTCGGGGCGCGGTGGTCATCGGGTCGATCCTAACGGCCGTCACTCTCTCTTGAGAGTGACTTGCAGTTTCTTGGGCACCGAGTTTACAGTAGCTGTCACTTGAGAGTCACTGTCAAAGGAGGGGCGATGTCGACCGTGATCGACGTGGCGGGCCTGGTCAAGACCTTCGGTTCGACCCGGGCGCTGGACGGTCTGGACCTGGAGGTCGCCGCGGGGGAGGTGCACGGGTTCCTCGGCCCCAACGGCGCCGGGAAGTCCACCACGATCCGCGTCCTGCTCGGGCTGCTGCGGGCCGACGCCGGGCGGGCCACGGTGTTCGGGGGCGATCCGTGGTACGACGCGGTCGGCCTGCACCGGCGACTGGCCTACGTCCCCGGCGACGTCAGCCTCTGGCCGAACCTGACCGGCGGGGAGGTCATCGATGTGCTGGCCCGGGTACGTGGAGGACTGAACGACCGGCGCCGTGCCGAACTGCTCGAGCGGTTCGAGCTCGACCCCTCGAAGCGGGGCCGGACTTACTCCAAGGGGAACCGGCAGAAGGTCGCCCTGGTCGCGGCGCTGGCCTCCGATGCCGAGCTGCTCCTCCTGGACGAGCCGACCTCGGGTCTCGACCCCCTGATGGAGGCCGTGTTCCAGCAGGTCATCACCGAGGTCAAGACCGAGGGCCGGACCGTGCTGCTGTCCAGCCACATCCTCGCCGAGGTGGAGGCGTTGTGTGACCGGGTGAGCATCATCCGGGCCGGGCGCGCCGTACAGACCGGGACCCTCACGGACCTGAGATACCTGACCCGGACCGCGATCGACGCCCAGACCGCCCGCCCCGCCGACGACCTCGCGATCCTGCCCGGGGTTCACGACCTACGCGTCGACGGCAACCGGGTCCGGTTCGACGTCGACGGCGACCGGCTCGACGAGACGATGCGCTCGCTGGCGGCGTACGGCATCCAGACCCTGACCAGCGCGCCACCCTCGCTGGAGGAGCTCTTCCTGCGCCACTACGGCGACGAGCTCACCGACGAGAAGCTCGCGACCGCGGAGGCCTCGCGATGACCACCCTGGCCGGCACCTGGCCGATGGCCCGCCTGGTGCTCAGGCGGAACCGGGTGTGGTTCGCCGTGTGGCTGACCGCTCTGGTCGCCCTGCCCGTCCTCGGCGTACCAAGCCTGGATGCGCTCTACCCCACCCAGGCCGACATCGACACGTACGCCAGGACGGCCGGGTCGAGCCCCGCGGCGGTGGCCATGAACGGCCCCGGACACGCAGTGCACACACTGGGCGGGATCGTCGTCTTCGAGATGGGCGGCTACGTGGCAATCGCGGTCGCCCTGATGAACGTCTTCGCCGTGGGCCGCAACACCCGAGCCGAGGAGGAGCTCGGCCGGGTCGAGCTGATCCGCTCCAACGCCGTCGGCCGGCACGCGACGCTCGCGGGCTGCCTGCTGGTCGTCTTCGCGGCCGATGTCGTGCTCGGCACCGCAGTGGCGGCGGGGATGGTGGCGTTCGGATTGCCGTCGGCCGGATCCGCGGCGTTCGGGGCATCGCTCACCGCGATCGGCGTCGTCTTCGCCGCCCTCACCGCACTGACGGCTCAGGTCTCGGAGTACGCCCGCGGCGCGTACGCGATCGCCGGAGCCGCCGTCGGCGCCTCGTATGTCGTACGGGCGGCCGGAGACACCGGGGACGGCACCTTCTCCTGGCTCTCCCCCATCGGATGGGCGCAGGCCACCAGGCCGTTCGCGGACTCCCGGTGGTGGCCGCTGCTGATCCCGGCCGGAGCCGCGGTCCTGCTGGTGGCCGCCGCGGTCCTGGTGGAGTCGCGGCGCGACCACGGCGCGGGTGTCGTACGTCCGCGGCCCGGATCGGTGACGGCGTCCCGCGGGCTGCTCAACCAGGTCGGGTTCACGCTGCGTCTACAGCGCGGCGGCCTGATCGGGTGGAGCATCGGGGTCTTCCTCGGCGGACTGGCCTTCGGCTCCGTCGCCCGCGAGACGCAGGACATGATGGCGGAGAACCCCGGTGTGCGGGAGCTCTTCGATCCGTCGGGACGGCTCGGGCTGACCGACCTGTTCCTCGGGATGGTTCTCCTCATGCTCGCGATGGCGATCGCGGGGTATGTCGTCGCGTCCACCCTCCGGATGCGCGCCGAGGAGTACGCCGGACACGCCGAACCGCTGCTGGCCGGCGCGCTGAGCCGGCGGCGCTGGACCCTCAGCCGGCTTGCCGTACCGGCGGCGGCCGCCGTCGCGTTGCTGGCCCTCGCGGGACTGGGGGTGGGCATCGCGCATGCGGTGCTCACCGACGACCCCATGGAGGTGCCTCGGCTGGTGGGTGCCGCCGTGGCCCATACCCCGGCGGTGTGGCTGCTGGCCGGTATCGCGATGTTGCTGTTCGGCGTCACACCGCGAGCCGCTCCGCTGACCTGGCTGGTGCTGGCCGGCAGTGTCGTCGCGTCGTTGCTGGGCTCGGTCTTCCGGTTCCCCGGCTGGCTGGTCGACCTCTCGCCGTTCGAGCGGACGCCCCAGCTGCCCGGCGGTGACCTGACCGCGACCCCATTGGTCGTGATGGCCGTGCTCGCGATCGCGCTGGCGGCGGCCGGGGTCAGCGGGTTCCGGCGCCGCGACCTGGCCACCTCCGGATAGTCAGTCCGGACCGGTGCGACCGTCGGGCGGATGCGAGGGTTCGCCGTACGCTTTCAGTGTGGCCCTGCAGATTGTCGCAACCCGGCCCGACCCGGCGCTGCTGTCGCTGCCGTGGCACCAGCCCCTGGAGGAGTGGGACGACGAGCTGCTGATACCGCTGCCACGCGGCATCTCACGACATGTGGTGCGCTTCGTGCGCGTGCCGGACGCGGTCTACGCGGCGAAGGAGACCCGCGAGGCGATGGCGCACACCGAGTACCGCCTGCTGCGCGACATGCGTGACCTCGACCTGCCCGCGGTCGAGCCCGTGGGCGTGGTGACCGGACGGGTCGACTCGAACGGCGAGACTCTCGAACCGGTGCTGCTCACCCGACATCTGGCGTTCTCCATGCCATACCGGGCGATGTTCTCCCGGCACCTGCGCCCCGACACCGTGATCCGCCTGATCGACGCGCTCGTCGTACTTCTGAACCGGCTGCATCTGGCCGGGTTCCACTGGGGTGACTGCTCGTTGTCCAACACGCTGTTCCGGCCGAGCGCGGGCGCCTTCGCGGCGTACCTCGTGGACGCGGAGACCGGCGAGCTGCACCACCAGCTCTCCAGAGGCCAGCGCGCGTACGATATCGAGATCGCGGTCGGCAATGTCTTCGGGGAGATCCTCGACCTGCAGGCGGGTGGGTACGTCGAGGAGAGCCTCGACCCGCACGAGACCGTGGAACGGCTCGAGACCAGGTACGACGCGTTGTGGGCCGAGCTGACCGAGGCGGAGGAGTTCCACACCGGCGAGATGTGGCGGATCGAGCAGCGCATCCGCCGGCTCGTCGACCTCGGCTTCGACGTCGACGAGCTGGACATCGTGACCGACTGGGACGGCGCCACCGTACGGATCCAGCCGAAGGTCGTGGACGCCGGTCACCATTCCCGCCGGTTGCAGGCGCTGGCCGGGCTCGATGTGGAGGAGAACCAGGCCCGGAGACTCCTGAACGACCTCGACGCCTACGCCGCGGCGCACAATCTGCAGCAGGAGAACGAGCAGGTGGTCGCGCACCGCTGGCTGACGACCGTGTTCGAGCCCGTCATGTCGATGGTGCCGCCGCACCTGCGGGGAAAGCTCGAACCCGCGGAGATCTTCCACGAGATCCTGGAGCACCGCTGGTACCTCTCGGAGGAGGCGCAGCGCGAGATCGACATCTTCGAGGTCGCCAAGTCGTACGTCGACACGCAGCTGACCGCCAGGCCCGATACCGAGGTCACCCCGCCGCCACCTGACGAAGAACATCTCTTGCTATGACCATGCGCTGAATCTGGTTGGTACCCTCGAAAATCTGCGTAACCTTGGCCTCTCGCATATAGCGCTCGACCGGGAACTCACGGGTGTAGCCATAGCCGCCCAGCACCTGTACGGCGTCGGTGGTCACCTTCATCGCGGCATCGGTCGCGACCAGCTTGGCCACGGACGCCGGGCGGTTGAACGGTCGCCCGGCGTCGCGCAACCGGGCCGCGTGCAGGTACGTCGCTCTCGCCGACTCCACGGCGGCCGCCATGTCGGCCAGCAGGAACTGCAGCCCCTGGAACTCCCCGATCGCCTTCCCGAACTGCCGGCGCTCATTCGCATAGCGCGCAGCCACGTCCAGGGCCGCCTGGCCCAGCCCGACCGCGCATGCGGCGATGCCGAGGCGTCCGGAGTCGAGGGCGGACAGCGCGATCCCCATCCCGTCGCCTTCCTCGCCCAGACGGTGCGCCGCGGGCACCCGGACGTTATCGAAGATCACCTGCGCGGTCGTCGACCCGGACAGGCCCATCTTCTTCTCCGGCGCACCGAATGTGAGACCGGAAAGCCGCGCCGGGACGTAGAACGCCGACAACCCATGCGTGGGGTGCTCCGCCGTACGGGCGAACAACAGGTAGAAGTCCGCGTGACCGGCATGACTGGTCCACGCCTTCACGCCGTTCACGACGTAGTCGTCGCCGACGCGGACCGCCTTCGTCCGGATGCCCGAGACATCGGACCCGGCCTGCGACTCGGACAGACAGTAGCCCCCGAGCTGTCCGCCGCTCAGCAGCTCGGGGAGGAGCTCGCGGAGCTGGTCCTCCGTGCCGTAGTGAGCGACGGCGTACGACGCCAGGCTGTGCACCGAGACCCCGACCGCGACCGACATCCAGGCCCGGGCGATCTCCTCCAGCACCTGGAGATACACCTCGTACGGCTGGCCGCCACCGCCATACCGCTCCGGATAGGGCAGCGACAGCAGGCCCACCTCTCCGAGCAGCCGGAACACGTCGCGCGGGAACGACTCGGCCGCCTCGTCGGCCGCCGCCCGCGGCGCGAGCTTGTCGGTGCAGATCTGCCGGGTCAGGCTGATCAGGTCACGCGCCTCGTCGGTGGGAAGCAGCCGCTCAACGTGCATGATCGCAACCTAGCTCACGA
>WHTJ01000085.1 GCA_009377795.1 Propionibacteriales bacterium
GCAACTGCTCGCGTTCCACAGGCGTCAACTCCAGCACTGCCTTCGGTCGTCCAGTTCGGGACACACCACAGTCTACAACATATGGAACGAATTATTGGCGCACGACACTAGGGGAAGCCATCGCGGCGACTCAGCGCCTGACAAGTCTTGTGCTCGCGTGATCGGTCAGTTCGCCAACTTCTGCGCGGATGGCGTCTCCCTGTTGCTTGAGGACTGTAAGATCTGTGAGGTCCTTGAGATCGTCAACTTTCAGCAGGAGACTCTCGGCGCGGGTGACGATCTCCTTGTCGGGCCATAGGAGCCTGATGCGATAGAGGGCGGCCCAAGCGCCCGCACGTACTGACCGCTGCTCGTGTGCAGATGGGGTCTGATCAAAGTCGAGGGTGCGGCCATCTTCTCGGGCCTGATACACCTCGTGCCAGGCGGCCAAGGTCGTCCTCCTGTAATCGACTACTCGGCTCGCAAAGTCAGCGAGGGCGTCGGCCTTTTGGTCGTTGGTCCGGTTAGCCTCGGCTCGTTCATCGGCGCGATCACGTGAACGAGTCTGTACGAGGCTTGCGAGAACACCAGCGGCCAGGGTGCCGCTGACGCTGATCAAGGTGATTAAGACTTCAGTCATCGGATAAGAGATCCTCCTCGGTCCCGGCGCACGATCCAGCTTTGCCATGTTACGTCGCCACGGAGCACACCTAGCGAATATAGAGGGGGAGGCTTCAACGGCCCTACGTACGTCCGACTCCGGCTGATGGGAACTCTCTACCCGGTCGGCGCTTCCCACAATCGGAGATAGGTCGAGTGTAGTGATCAGGCTCGGCGCGGTAGGTGGTGCCTGCTGTGATTTGCCATCGTGAATGATCCTCCTCGCGCACCATTGAGGGCCATCGAGCCTCATCACGAGTGCACCAGCCTCAAGGGGTCACGCCAGCTCGGCTCAAGGTGAACCGACCCCGGCACTTCACAGTCAGCCTTCCTTCGTTTCATGGGGAGCCAATCCAACGCGGATGCACACTTCGTTGAGAGCGTCTCGGAGCGTGGATGCGCACATGCGCGAGACCGACAAGGTCTCGGCGTCGGCGTTCTCTTGGAGCGCCAGCTCCTCTACCGCATTGATGAAGGGCTCCATGACCGTGAGGGCGTTCTTGGCCATGGCCACGAAGAACTTCGATCCGATCTCGAAAGGCTCGAGATCACCAACATCGTCCGGCACACGGGGATGTCCAAAGTGGACGACGTACTTGCTGGCGACTTCCCAATGATCCAACAATCGCCGCGCTGCGTCGGTTGTTGGGATCTCCCACGTGACACCGAAGTCAAAGGGACCGAAGTCCTTGGGACTCTTCGTTGGTTTGACGAGGAAGTCGTCGAGTAAACGGATGTGCACGTAGAAGGCGTCCAGCATTGACCTCGCGCACAGGTCCTGGTTGTTGTCTACGGCGTCGTCGTACGCCTCGGCGATTTCCGTGATCATCCGCATCGAGTAGATCAACTGGTACGCGTGACGCATCTCCATTGAATTTATGTGTTCGTAGAAGCTCGGCTCGTTCATCGGACCTCTCCCGTGGGATCCCTAAGCTGCGTCGCCGTTGGCATCCGCAACGTATCGAGGTGCCATCGCTTCCATCTGCTCGATGACCAGTTTGATGGCTTCGGGCTGCTTGTCCGGCGGGTACTTGTACCTCACGAGCAGCCGCTTGATCGAGGAACGCAACTTCGCCCGCACGTCGTCTCGGACGGTCCAGTCGGTCTTGATGTCGCGCCGCATGACGGAGACCAGTTCGCGCGCGATCTGTGCCAGAACGTCCTCGCCCTGTAGGTCAACGGCGGACTCGTTCGTGCTGACCGCGTCGTAGAACGCTAGCTCGTCCTCCGACAGTGGCGGCGTGAAGTGCGTGCCCCGGTTGCCTTCAGCCGCGACCTCCTTGGCCAGCTCAATGAGTTCGGCGATGACCTCGGCCGAGGTGAGCTGCTGGTTGGTGTACTTCAGCATCAGCTCGGTGATGCGCTGCGAGAACGCGCGTTGCCGCACGAGGTTGTGGCGGGCCACTCGTCCGGATTCTTCGGTGAGCAACGCGCGCAGCGCTTCGATCGCTAAGTGCGGGTTGGACGCCGCCTGCGCTTTGAGCTGGAAGTCGGGTCCGAGGTCCGATAATGACGGCTTCGGTAGGCCGGCGGCTTCGTAAATGTCGACGATCTCACCGGACGCGGTCGAGGTCGCCACGAGTGCGGAGAGCATCCGCTGGATCTCCTCCGGGATGGGCTTGCCTTCCGCCTGCCGTTGTTGGGCGTCGAATTTGCCCATCCACACGCGCACTTCTTCGTAGAACTTCGCGTTCACGCGGAGGTGTTCCAGGGTCTGGTTGCCGGAGCAGAGTGCCCACGCTCGAGCCAACTGGTTCGCGAGCTTTCGGAACTGATCGCCGAGGGTTTCTTCGCCTTCGGCGACCTGATTACCGGGAGTGATGGGGGAGCGGAGGTAGTTGGTGAGTCCGTACGCCGCCTTGATCCAGCTCTTTGGCTTGCCGTCGAGCTTCGCCTTCCACGGGTACCCGGCACACATGTCGTCTAGTTGCGCGATCAGGGATGTGGTGAGCGCAACGGCTTCGTCGATGTCCCGGCCGACCGGCTTGTGCGCACGGTCCGTCGCGGTGTACTCGGCGAGGGCCTTGTTGAGGTTTTCGGCCAAGGGAGCGTACGCCACGAGCAGGCCGTCCGGCTTGCCCCGGAAAGTGCGGTTCACCCGTGCCAGTGTCTGCATCAGCAGCGCGCCCTTGAGCGGACGGTCGAGGTAGAGCGTGTGCAAGGGTGGTGCGTCGAAGCCGGTGAGCATCATGTCCTTGACGATCACAATCTGCAGCGGATCCTCGTTGTCGCCTACGCCTTCGTCGCGCAGCCGCTTCTGGATCACCTTGTTCTGCGCGTCGCGTCGCACATGCTTGGCGACCAGCCCGCTGTCCTGGGCTGAGCCCGAGTAGACGACCTTGATCACGCCCTTGTCGATGGCGTCGTCGTGCCACTCAGGTTTGATCTTGATGATCTCGTCGTAGAGCTTGGCGCAGATTTCGCGGGTGGCTCCAACGATAAACGCCCTACCCGGCAAGGAGATGAACTTCCGCATCTCCTGCGAGTGGGTTTCCCAGTGTTCGACGATGTCCGCGGCCAGGGCCTCCAGTCGGGCGGGTGCGCCGTACACCGCGTTGATGACGGCAACGGATTTCTCGATCTGCGTGCGTTCCACCTCGTCCAGCCCGACTGTGGCCTCGTCGGCGGCGTGGTCCAGGTCCTCCTCGCTGATGCCCATGGAGAGCCCGACCTTGATCAGTCTGGGCTCGAAGTAGACTTGCACGGTGGCGCCATCGTCGACCGCCCGGGTCAGGTCGTAGATGTCGACGTAGTCCCCGAACACCTCACGCGTGTTGCGATCATCGAACGAGATCGGGGTCCCGGTGAACGCGATCAGCGCGGCGTTGGGAAGTGCGTCTTTGAGGTGGCGGGCGTACCCGTTGAGATCGTCGTAGTGACTGCGATGGGCCTCGTCGGCGATGACGATGATGTTGCGCCGGTCCGACAGCAGCGGGTGGTCTAGGCCGGCCTGCCGCTCGGGTTCGGTCAGCCCGAACTTCTGAAGGGTGGTGAAGAGGATGCCGCCGGTGGTGCGGTTGGTCAGTTCGTCGCGCAGCTGCGAGCGCGTTGTCACCTTCACCGGTGCCTCGTTCAGCAGCGTGGAACGGTTGAACGTTTCATAGAGCTGCCCATCCAATTCCTTGCGGTCGGTGACGACGACGATCGTGGGGTTCTTGAGCTTGGGCTGCTTGCTCACCAGGTGGGCGTACAGCTCCATCTCCATCGACTTGCCCGAGCCCTGCGTGTGCCACACGACGCCGGCCTTGCCGCTGCTCTCGACCGCCTGGACGGTCGAACCCACGGCCTTGGTCACCGCGAAGTACTGGTGCGGCTTGGCGATGCGCTTGGCGAATCCCTCCGCGCCGGCGTCAAAGGCTGTGAAGTTGCGCTGCAGTTGCAGGAACCGCTCAGGATTGAAGACGCCCTCGATGAGGAACTCGAGTTCGGTGCCCAGGTGCACATCATCGAGGACCTTCCCGAGCGTGACCGGCTTGCCGTCGTCATCGACGTTCCACGGCGAATAGTGGTTCGTCGGCGTGAACGGCGTGCCGTAGCGTGCGGTAATGCCGTCGCTGATCACCGTCGCCACGGTGAACCGGAACGCCATCGGGAACTCGCGAAGGTAGGTCTCCAGTTGGGCATGGGCGGCGGCAAGGTCCGCCTTGGCGGCACCGGCCTGCTTCAGCTCGAAGATCGAGACCGGCATGCCGTTGAGGTAGAGGACAACATCGAAGCGCCGCTCGACCTCGGCCGTGCGGACCGTGACCTGATTGACGGCCAGGAACTCGTTCTCACCCACGCGGTGGCTGACCAGTCGGATGGTCGGGTTCTGCTCGACACCGTCGGAGTCGACGTAGCTGATCCCGCGATAGCCGTGAACACAGATCTCGTGCAGACGGTAGTTCTCGGCCATCGCGTCTTGTGAGGTGGGCTGGACGATCTCAGCGAGCGCCTGCTCAAGGTACTCAACGGGCACCTGCGGGTTCAGCTCGCGCATCTTGGCGAGCATGCGGCCGGGGAGGACGATGTCCCCCCACGCCGCCCGGCCGTTCTCGGTGCCCGGGCCGATAGCGGTTCCCGCTATCGGCCGCCATTCCTGCTCGGCGAGCGTCTCAAGCGCGATGCCTTCCCACTGCGCTTCGCTGAACCCCGGCTGTTGCGCCATCACACGACCTCCTCCACAACCTTCTCCGCATTCCGCACGCGCACCTTGCCGGACATCAGCAGCGGCAGCAGCTCGTCCCTCGTGATTTCCAGGCGCAAGTTCTCTTCCTCGGCCGCGAGCGCGCGATCCCAGAATCCGGACATCAGATCGTCCAGTCGATCGATCTGGTCCTTGGCGGGCAGGACCACTGGCTCGTCGAGGTGGCGACGTTGAATGTGGCCCATCGTTGTCGCTTTGTCGGCAGCGATAGCTTTGAATTCCAGCAACTTCATTCGCAACGCCTGATTTACGAACCACAATGGGTGTCCGTCTTTCGGGATTACCTTGAAGATGTGCTGATTCACGATCGCCTCGGGCCTGAACCACCGAGCCACCGTCAATGACCCAGACCATGCAAACAACAGGTCTCCTGGGCGCGCCAGGTGATCGTCCGGGACGTCGATGTCGTTGTAGACGGTAGAGCCGCCCAGTCCGGAGTTGAGTTCAGCGATGCGAATCACGATTCGCCCCGTTCCCGAGGCGTCCCTCGTAAATGCCCTGCCGTTAACGAAATGGGCCAAGGAAGACAGTGGCACAGCTACGCCTTCGGCAGACTCACGGAGCCACGTGAGCGTCGCCAACTGGTCGATGGTCGTTACGAGGCGCTCGTTGGCGGCGATCTTGTCGTCGAGCGCCCCCAACACCTCCGCAATCGCGTCCTGTTCGGCTCTGATCGGCATCAGAACATGGAGGGCCTTAGCCTCCGGGTAGTACATCGTTTGATGTGTCGTGCCGTGCGAGAAGCGACGCACGCTGTCCTGTTCCAGCATCAGTACGTAACGTAGGTAGTTATTATTAAGATCTGGCCCACACACCCAATTCACAAAGTCCTGACTTGTTGCCATAGGACGTCCCATCTCGACTACGAATCCTACAGACGCAGTCCTTGAGAGACAGACAGTCCCAGTTGGAAGCAGGCGGGCCGAGGAGTTATCCAGTCCTGATTGAGTTACGTAATCAAGGGTCTTGTCGATTTTACGCCCATGGTTGCCTGTTGCGTCTCGGATTCCGACCCATGGAATTTCTCCACCCCAGTATTCGCCCTTCGAGCGACTAGGAGTGTGACCGCTTTCAAGGCGTGCGACATCAGTCAACTTGCGCCATCGAAAGCCGGATGGCTCACGGAGGTTCGGGCGACCAACGCTAAGTGCAATACGACCTGGAATGACTCCCTGAGTCGCCTCGCGGCCGCCAGTCCGAGTGCGCTTAGCCATGGAGTCGCTCCAAGCTCTCGCGGACGGCCTTCGCCAGGTGTGCCGATTCGTCGAACGCGATCAGCACTTCCTTAGTGAGCCGTACCCGAACAACGCATCCTGACCTCGGTCAGCAACCGCCGCGCCGAGCTCGTCGAGGCTCTGCGGCTCGGCGCCGACGGCTCGTTGCGCACACCGACGACGACCGCGCCGCTGGACCAGGCCGTGGAGGTGCTGAACGACCTGCGGGCCGGCCGCGTCGTCGGCCGCGCCGTACTCGTCCCCTGACCAACAGATCGGCATCGATCACCTCTGCAACGAGCATGTAGCCGCCGCGAGGTGCCACCGATTCTTCGGCCAGCCGGAAATGGCAGCGCACAACGACCGTTAGTTACTTGCCCCTGAAAAAGTAGGCGGCAATTCGGCTGCTGACCTACGGAAACGTCGGTGCGCCTGCCGGCTTTCGTCGCCGAGTGGCGAGATCATGGTCGAGAACCCCTTGTGTGGTTGAGGAATCGAGGCCAGATGCTGCGCACCACCGCGGACCAGCCGACGTTGTGGGACTCGGTGCTGCCCGAGGAGCTGCTGGTACTGCCGGCCGAGCTCGCGCGGGTGGATGCGCTGTTGGACGACCCGGCGTTCTTCGCACCGTTCCGCTCGCACTTCGACCCCACGTTTGGTCGTCCCTCGATTCCGATGGAGACCTACCTGCGGTTGATGTTCCTGAAGTACCGGTACCGGCTGGGTTACGAGAGCCTGTGCCGGGAGGTGGCCGACTCGATCTCCTGGCGCCGGTTCGCGCGGATCCCGTTGGGCGCCCGTACACCGCATCCGACCACGCTGATGAAGATCACCACCCGGTGCGGAGATGTCGCGGTCGCCGGGCTGAACGAGACGCTGCTGGCCAAGGCCGCCGAGCAGAAGCTGCTGCGCACGCACAAGGTGCGCGCCGACACCGCGGGTCGCCCGACCGGGTGACCGTTCCATGAGGAGTGGTAGGCACGGTACACGTCGGTGTCGGCGGGGAAGTGCGCATCGAAACGCAGCTGCCCACCGCGGCTGAACCGCGAGAAGTAGGGTTGGCTGCCCCAACCCACGAACACGTCCCAGTGCACACGGCGGTAGGGCGGCCGCAGCGTTCCAGCCGGTGAAGTCGTCTTCGGCCAGGCTGTTGTCGTTGGGGAGGAGCAGGTAGTACCGCTCTTGGTACAGCTGGTGAGCATGGGTGGTCTCGGGCTCGTCGTCGAGGTAGGTGAGGCCGACGTCGAGGTCGAAGTCTGACAGCCGGCGAACGATCTCGCGCGAGGTGAGCACCTCGATCCGTACGTGCGCCACCGGGTGCTGGACACGGAACGCCTCGGTAAGCAGCGGCATCACTGGTATGGCGGTGGGGATGGCGCCGACACGCGGCGTCGCGGTGAGCCCGTGGTGCATTCGGTCGAGGTCGGTCCGAAGGGCGTCTCGCTCGCCGTCGGCGAGGATCCGGTGTGCCCAGCCCACCACTCGGTCGCCCTCGGGAGTGAACCCGGAGAAGCGGCGGCTGCGCTGCACGATTGTGACGCCCAGCTCCGTCTCGAGTTTGCGTAAACTTGTCGACAACGCGGGCTGGCTGGCGTGGCAGGCTGCGGCTGCGCGGCCGAAGTGCTTCTCACGTGCCAGCGCGACGAGATACTCGAGGTGGCGGATGAGGGTGTCACCGGCCAGTGCGGCAGTTTAGGCTCGGCGAGGGACCGCGGCTGGCGGTAAGATGCGCAGACGATGGCTCATCCAGGAGACGCATGAAGGCATCAAAGAGATCACCACCTGGCCCCGTAGCGGTCTGTACTCGCGTTCGGAGAACTTGGTCAGGACACGAACGACCGCGAGGAGGCGGACATGGCCAAAGTACTTTGCGTTCTCTACGATGACCCGATCGAGGGCTACCCGAGCGAGTACGCCCGTGACGGGCTGCCGGTACTGACCAAGTACCCGGACGGGCAGACGCACCCGACCCCGAATGCGATCGACTTCACTCCCGGACACCTGCTGGGCAGTGTGTCTGGTGAGTTGGGGCTGCGTCGTTACCTCGAAGGCCTCGGTCACGAGCTTGTGGTCACCTCTGACAAGGAAGGCCCGGACTCGGAGTTCGAGCGGCATCTCGCCGACGCCGAGGTCGTGATCTCGCAGCCGTTCTGGCCGGCGTACCTGACGGCGGAGCGGATCGCCAAGGCGGCGAACCTCAAGCTCGCGGTCACCGCTGGCATCGGGTCGGACCACGTTGACCTCGACGCAGCTATTGAGCACGGCGTAACGGTCGCCGAGGTCACTTACAGCAACAGCATCAGCGTGGCTGAGCACGTCGTGATGATGATCCTCTCCTTGGTACGCAACTACCTTCCCTCACACGAGTGGGCGCGCAACGGCGGCTGGAACATCGCCGACTGCGTCCAGCGCTCCTACGACCTGGAGGGCATGAACGTCGGCACGGTGGCGGCGGGTCGCATCGGCCTCGCCGTCCTACGCCGGCTGGCACCGTTCGACGTCCGGCTGCACTACACTGACCGTCACCGGCTGCCCTCGGAGATCGAGCAGGAGTTGGGCCTGACGTTCCATCCCAGCGCGCAGGAGATGGCGCCTGACTGCGACGTCGTTACGATCAACGCGCCGCTGCACCCTCAGACGCAGGGGCTGTTCGACGACAAGCTCTTGTCGTCGATGCGTCGCGGGGCTTATCTCATCAACACCGCACGCGGCCTGATCGTGGATCGCGACGCCGTCGTCCGTGCGCTGGAGAGCGGCCAGCTCGCCGGGTACGCCGGTGACGTCTGGTACCCACAGCCCGCCCCTGCCGACCACCCCTGGCGGACCATGCCACACCACGGCATGACGCCGCATATCTCGGGATCCACGTTGTCGGCGCAGGCCCGCTACGCCGCGGGGAGCCGGGAGATCCTGGAGTGCTACTTCGCGGGCGCTCCTATCCGCGACGAGTACCTCATCGTCGACGGCGGCAAGCTGGCCGGCGCGGGTGCGCACTCCTACAGCACGTAGTCCTGAAACAGCTCGCCAGGCGTGGTTCGTCGGCGGTGGAATCGCCACCGGCTGGGCGTCTCCGGTCTCAACCGCCCTCGAGAAACCGTGCGCGCATCGGCTACGAGAGTGCGTTTGCGCGAGCCTGCGTGGTGGCGCTGCGCGTGCCGGTGGGCCCGGGCGACGCCGCCCGTCGAGCCAATGTCTGGAGGAGTCGCTTTGAGGCGGCACCGGGACCGAGTGCACGATCTTTTTGAGGGCCGGTCGATTTGCAGGGTTGCGCACGCGTCGTCGGCTGAGCGTAGCCAAAACTGTAACCGAGACGCTGAGGTACGCATCGGAACGAGGTGAGATGGAGGGGGCCTTTCCGCTCACGCCCAGGTCGCATAGGGACCACCCGGCATAACGTGAACGCACGTCGGTGAACTCATAACCCAGAGGTCGCAGGTTCAATT
This sequence comes from Propionibacteriales bacterium, assembly GCA_009377795.1. Lineage (GTDB taxonomy): Bacteria > Actinomycetota > Actinomycetes > Propionibacteriales > Nocardioidaceae > WHTJ01. The sequence goes on from WHTJ01000085.1 coordinate 9,483, forward strand.
CCTGCCTCGCGCACACACTGTGTTCGGGCTCCGGGAGGGTGGCCGGCCGTGGATGGGGCTTCACATCCCCTAGGCTGGGCGCACAGTTCCCGTGGACCAGGAACCCGGTGCGAGTCCGGGGCGGTTCCGCCACTGTGACGCCGACGTCCACGACGCTCGGCGCAGCCAGACACTGGGCACGGGAGTTTCGACCATGAGGGGCGAGAACCCCGAGGAGGGCCCGTGCGCCTCGCACTCCTGTCCACGTCCGACACCGACTTGCTGTCTGCGCGGTCTTCGGGCGCCGACTATGTCTGGGGCAACCCTTCCCGGCTGTCCGAGGACGAGCTGTACCGGGCCGTCGTGGGGGCCGACCTCGTGGTCGCCCGGTTCCTTGGCTCGCCGCACGACCTTGGTCCGGGCTTTGATGAGCTGCGTGCTGGCCGGGTGCCGCTGGTGATGCTGGGGGGTGAGCAGCAGCCGAGCGCGGAGCTGATGGAGCTCTCCACGGTGCCGATGGGTGTCGCCGCGGAGGCGCACCGCTACCTGGCCGAAGGTGGCCCGGCTAATCTGGCCCAGCTGCACGCCTTCCTCTCCGACACCGTCCTGCTCACCGGCGAGGGGTTCGAGGCGCCGGTCGAGATCCCGGCCTGGGGGGTTCTGGAGCGCGCCGCAGCTGACGAGGAACTGTCGCGTGTGGGGGTGTTGTTCTACCGCGCCCACCAGGCGAGCGGGAACACCGACTTCGCGCACGCACTCGCCGATGCGATCGACGCGACGGGGCAGGCGGTCGGCGTACCGATCTTCAGCTCGTCCCTGCGCGCTGCGCCCGACGACCTGTACGACGCGCTCGGCACCCTCGACGCGCTGGTGGTCACCGTGTTGGCCGCTGGAGGGAATACGCCGGCGACCGCGAGCGCCGGGGATGACGAGGAGTCCTGGGACGTCGAGCGGATGGCCGCGCTGGACATCCCGATCCTGCAGGGACTCTGTCTGACCGGCAGCCGCGAGGAGTGGTTGGCCTCCGACGACGGCGTGACCCCGCTGGACTCGGCCAGCCAGATCGCCATCCCCGAGTTCGACGGCCGGATCATCACCGCGCCCTTCTCGTTCAAGGAGATCGACGCCGACGGCCTCCCGCGCTACGTTGCGGATCCGGAGCGGTGTGCCCGAGTTGCCGGAATCGCCGTCAATCACGCCCGGTTGCGCCGGATCCCGCCTGAGGACCGCAAGCTCGCTCTGGTGCTAAGCGCCTACCCGACCAAGCACTCCCGGATCGGGAACGCGGTCGGACTCGACACGCCGGTGTCGACGATCCGGCTGCTGCGTCGACTGCGGGAGCAGGGCTACGACCTCGGGGCCGACAACGCGGTCACGCGAATCCTTGACGGTGGTATGGAGACGGTCGCTGCCCAACCTCCTCAACCAGCGTCGACGGACACCGTTGCAGGTGATCAGCTGATCCATGCCCTGATCGCGGCCGGTGGGCAGGATGAGGAGTGGCTGACCTCCGCGCAGCTCGACTGCAGCCACGTCCGCATCACCGCGGATGACTACCGCCGCTGGACCGCGGGCCTCCCGGGCGAGCTGATGGACGACGTCACGAACGCCTGGGGAGAGGCGCCGGGCCGGCTGTTCGTGAACGACCGCCAGGAGATCGTGCTGGCCACACTCCGGGCCGGGAACGTCGTACTCCTCATCCAGCCGCCGCGCGGCTTCGGTGAGAACCCGGTCGCGATCTACCACGACCCCGACCTGGCGCCCTCGCACCACTACCTGGCGGCGTACCGATGGCTGGGCAGTCCGGTCGAGTCCGGGGGCTTCGGCGCCCATGCCGTGGTGCACCTGGGTAAGCACGGCTCGATGGAGTGGCTGCCGGGCAAGAACGCGGCGTTGTCCGCGGCCTGCGCCACCGACGCGGCGATCGGCAACCTGCCGCTGATCTACCCGTTCCTGGTCAACGACCCGGGGGAGGGTGCCCAGGCGAAGCGGCGGGCGCACGCGACCATCGTCGACCACTTGGTGCCGCCGATGGCTCGCGCGGAGTCGTACGGCGACATCGCGCGGCTGGAGCAGCTCCTGGACGAGTACGGCAACATCGCCTCGATGGACCCGGCGAAGCTTCCGGCCATCCGTGGCGAGATCTGGACGCTGATGCATGCCGCGGAGATGCACCGCGACCTCGGCCTGGGGGACCATGGGCCGGACGACAGACCTGATGATGCAGAGTTCGACGACTTCCTGCTGCATGTCGACGGTTGGCTCTGCGAGATCAAGGACGCCCAGATCCGTGACGGCCTGCACGTCCTCGGTCGGGCGCCGTCCGGGGAAGCACGGGTCAACCTGGTCCTGGCCATCCTTCGGGCGGCACAGGTGTGGGGTGGCGAGACCGCGTCGGTTCCGGGCCTGCGTGCCGCGCTCGGCCTCAAGGAGGGCGCCGAGGGAACCGCGGCCGTTGACGAGTTCGAGCGCCAGGCGCGTGCGCTCGTCGAACGCATGGAGGAGGCCGACTGGTCACCTGGGGCGGTCGACGGGTTGCACGACGATCCGGAGGTACGCCGGGTGCTGCAGTTCGCCGCCACCCAGGTGGTGCCGCGACTCGGCAGGACCACCGACGAGCTGGACGCCGTCCTGCACGCCCTCGACGGTGGGTTCATCCCGGCGGGTCCGGCGGGTTCGCCCTTGCGTGGCCTGGTCAACGTGCTGCCGACGGGGCGCAACTTCTACACCGTGGACCCGCGTGCGGTTCCGTCGCGGCTGGCCTGGCAGACCGGGCAGGCGATGGCCGACTCGCTGGTCCAGCGGTACCTCGACGAGACCGGCGACTACCCGTCCTCGGTGGGGCTGTCGGTGTGGGGTACCTCGGCGATGCGTACTTCGGGTGACGACGTGGCGGAGGTTCTCGCGCTGCTCGGTGTCCGCCCGGAGTGGGACGAGGCCTCGCGTCGGGTCCGGGAGCTGACTGTGGTCCCGCTGGAGGAGCTCGGCAGGCCCCGGATCGACGTGACCGTACGGATCTCCGGGTTCTTCCGGGACGCGTTCCCGCACGTGGTGGCGACGCTCGACGACGCGGTGCGGCTGGTGGCCGCGCTCGACGAACCTGACGACCAGAACTTCGTGCGGGCGCACGCACGAGCGGACTTGGCGGAGCACGGGGACGAGCGCCGGGCCACCACGCGGATCTTCGGCTCCAAGCCGGGGTCGTACGGCGCCGGGATCCTGCAGCTGGTCGAGTCGGGCACCTGGCGCGACGACGCTGACCTCGCCGAGGTGTACACCGCCTGGGGTGGATTCGCCTACGGCCGCGACCTCGACGGCGCTCCCGCGGCGGACGACATGCGGGCCAACTACCGCCGGATCAAGGTCGCAGCGAAGAATGTGGACACCCGCGAGCACGACATCGCCGATTCCGACGACTACTTCCAGTACCACGGCGGCATGGTTGCCACCGTCCGCGCGCTGACGGGTGCGGACCCCCGCGCCTATGTGGGCGACTCCACCTCGCCCGACGCCGTCCGCACCCGGACCCTGCAGGAGGAGACCAACCGGGTCTTCCGCGCACGCGTGGTGAACCCGCGCTGGATCGGAGCGATGCAGCGGCACGGCTACAAGGGGGCCTTCGAGCTGGCCGCGACCGTCGACTACCTGTTCGGCTTCGACGCCACCACCGGCGTGGTGCACGACTGGATGTACGACACCCTCGCCAAGGAGTACGTCCTCGACGAGACCAACCAGGCCTTCATGCGCCAATCGAACCCCTGGGCACTGCGCGGGATCGTGGAACGGCTGCACCAGGCGGCCGACCGTGGGCTCTGGGCGGAGCCCGACCCGGAGGTGTTGGCGGCGATGCAGCAGGTCTACCTGGAGCTCGAGGGCGACCTGGAGGACCGGTGAGGCGGGTCCGCGTCGTCGGGGTGGGGATGGGGCCCCAGCACGTGACTGCCGAGGCGGCAGAGGCGCTGCGGTCGGTCGACTGGGTGCTGGCGTTCGGTAAGGGCGAGGACGATGCGCTGTTGAGGGCGCGCGCCGACGTGTGCCGTCTGTACGGCGATCCACCGTTCGTTCACATCCCCGACCCGCCACGCGATCGCGCCGACCCGGCGGACTATCCGGCCGCCGTGCGTACGTGGCACTCGGCACGCGTCGCCGTGCTCCGTAGCGCGATCGACGAGCGCCCCGGCGTGGTCGGGATGCTGGTCTGGGGAGACCCGTCGCTTTACGACTCGACGCTTCGGCTCCTGGACGAGCTCGACGTCGAGGTCGACGTGACCCCCGGCATCTCGGCCCCGCAGCTGCTCGCCGCCCGGCACCGGATCGTGCTGCACGAGATCGGCGAGCCGGTGCACGTGACCACGGGGCGGCGGCTGCGCGAGGCGGTCTCCGCCGGCCAGGGCAATCTGCTGGTGATGCTCAACCGCGACCTCGACCTCGACCTGGCGGGCCTCGAGGACTGGCAGATCTGGTGGGGCGCGAACCTGGGTGCACCCGGCGAGCGGCTGGTCAGCGGCCGGGTCGGCGAGGTGAGGGCCGAGATCGAGACCGCACGTGAGCAGGCGCGCGCCGTCGACGGCTGGATGATGGACCTCTTCCTGCTGCGACGGACGTCGGCATGAGTGCGCTCCTGGTCGCCGGCACCACCTCGGATGCCGGCAAGAGCATCGTCACCACCGGGCTGTGCCGGGCCTTCTCCCGCCGCGGCGTCAAGGTGGCGCCCTACAAGGCCCAGAACATGTCGAACAACTCGATGGTGTGCCTCGACCGCGGCGGCATCGCCGCAGAGATCGGCCGGGCTCAGTGGATCCAGGCGCTGGCGGCCCGGGCCACGCCCGAGCCCGCGATGAACCCCGTGCTGCTCAAGCCGGGCAGCGACCAGCGCAGCCATGTTGTGGTGATGGGTCAGCCCGCCGGTGAGGTCTCCTCCCGCGACTTCGCGGACGGGCGCCGTCAGCTGGCCCGGGCTGCCTACCAAGCCTTCGACTCGTTGTCCGATCGCTTCGAGGTCGTCGTCGCCGAAGGCGCCGGCAGCCCTGCGGAGATCAACCTGCGGGCCAGCGACTACGTCAACATGGGGCTGGCCCGGCACGGCGCGGTGCCCACTATCGTGGTCGGCGACATCGACCGCGGCGGGGTGTTCGCGGCGATGTTCGGCACCGTGGCGCTGCTGTCACCAGAGGACCAGCGGCTGATCGCGGGGTTCGTCGTCAACAAGTTCCGCGGGGAGCGTTCGCTGCTGGCGCCAGGGCTGACCGAGCTGGAACAGCTCACCGGCCGACGGGTGTACGGCGTCCTCCCGTGGCACCCGGATCTCTGGCTGGACTCCGAGGACGCGCTCGAACTCGGAGGCCGACGCACGCCTCTGGGGAGCTCCTCGGCGCGCGTCGCGGTGATCCGGCTGCCCCGGATCAGCAACTTCACCGACGTGGACGCACTCGGGCTGGAACCCGATCTGGACGTCGTGTTCGTCTCCGACGAGCGCGGTCTGGCCGACGCCGACCTGGTCGTGCTACCGGGAACCCGGGCCACCATGGACGACCTCGCCTGGCTCCGGGCGCGGGGACTCGACCGGGCCCTGCGCAGACACGCCGGCGCCGGGCGACCGGTCCTGGGCATCTGTGGCGGCTGCCAGATGCTCGGCCGCGAGATCACCGACCCGCCGGGCGTCGAGGGCCCGCCGCGGACCGTGCCCGGGCTCGGACTGCTGGACCTGCGCACCGAGTTCACGCCGGACAAGGTGCTGCGGCTCCACGGGACGGGTGGATATGAGATCCACCACGGCCGCGTTCTCGGCGAGCTGGTCGCCGGGAACGTCCGCGGGACGATGGTGCACGGCAGCTTGGAGGACGATGCTGCCCGCGCGGTGTACCTCTCCGAGAGCCTGGGGATCGGATCGCGAGCCTCGTTCCCGGCCGCCCGTGATCGCCGGCTCGAGCTGCTCGCCGATCTGGTCGAGGAACACCTCGACATCGATGCACTGCTGTCGCTGCCGTTCGCCGGTGCACCGGCGGGCCTGCCCGTGCTTCCTCCCGGGGCGTCGCGATGAGCGTCCTGCTGCTGGGAGGCACGGCGGAGGCGCGGGCGCTGGCTGCGGCACTGGTGGAGGAGGGCATCTCGGTGCTCTCGTCGCTGGCAGGTCGGGTGGCCCGGCCTCGGCTGCCGGTCGGCGACGTGCGGATCGGCGGGTTCGGGGGACTCTCCGGACTCGTTGCGCACCTGCGCTCTGCCGGCCATGTCGCCGTCGTGGACGCCACTCACCCGTTCGCGATCGGGATGACCGCCAACGCCGTCGCCGCGTGCGCGTGCACCGGCCTCCCGTTGCTCCGGCTCGAGCGGCCCGGGTGGTCCGGCGCACCGGGTGCCGAGCGATGGCACTGGGTGGACGACCACGGGGAGGCGGCCTCGGTTGCCGCCGGGCTCGGCGAGCGCGGCTTCCTCACCGTGGGACGGCAGGCGCTCGGTTCCTTCGTAGAGGACCTGTCGGACCGGCAGATGCTGGCCCGGGTCGTCGACCCGCCCGACCTCGAGCTGCCGGGTCGATGGACAGTGCTGCTCTCCCGGGGGCCCTACCGCCTCAAGGACGAGCTGTCGCTGATGCGGTCCCACGACGTCGACGTGCTGGTCACCAAGGACTCCGGTGGGGACTACACCTGGCCGAAGATGCAGGCGGCCGGCGAGCTGGGCGTGCCCGTTGTCGTCGTACGGCGGAAGCAACCCGACGACGGCGTGCCGACCGTGCACGACGTCGCGTCGGCGCACGCGTGGGTGGCGGCCCAGCTCAGCGGCGAGGGCGCAGCGCGATGAGAACGACCGTTGCGGCGGCGCCCACGCCCACGGCACGAGCGAGCGTGCGAGCCCGGGAGACGTCGTGCTGAGTCGCCGCGCGGCCCTCGCCGAGAACATGACGGTCCTCGACCCGGTCGCCGTACGTGTTCACCCCGCCGAGCCGGATGCCCAGGGCCCCGGCGAACGACGCCTCGACCGGACCCGCGTTGGGACTCGGATGTCCGGAGGCGTCCCGGCGCCAGGCCACCAGTGCCTCACGGGGCTGTCCGTCCACGACCGGGGCCAGGGCAGCAGCCAGCAACGTAGCCAGTCGCGAACCGGGAAGGTTGAGCAGGTCGTCGAGCCGGGCCGCCCCCCAGCCGAAGTGCTCGTATCGCTCGTCGTGGTGGCCGACCATCGCGTCCAGCGTGTTCGCGGCGCGGTATCCCACCAGCGCGGGGATGCCGCCGACCGCACCCAGCACGAGCGGGGCCACCACCGCGTCCGAGGTGTTCTCGGCGACGGACTCGATGACCGCGCGCGCGATCTCGCCCTCGTCCAGCCGACTGGTGTCACGACCGACGAGATGGGTCAGTCGCATCCTGGCGTCGTCGAGCCGGCCTGCGGCCAGGAGTCGTGCGACCGCGGCTGCCTCACGATCCAGGGAGGCCCCGCCGAGCACGGTCCAGGTCGCCACGGCGGTGCTCAGGACGTCGAGAACCGGCCGGGTGCGGGTGGCGCGCTGCGATCCGGCACCGGCCAGCACGACCGCGCCGACGAGCACAGCGACGTGGGTGACGCCGGCGCTGCGGCGGTCGGCGTAGGTCCGTTGCTCGACACTCCCGGCGAGCCGTCCGAACCCCGCGACCGGGTGCAGTCGGGCGGGATCCGCGAACAGCAGGTCGGCGACGTACCCCAGGCCGAGGCCGAGCGCGCGGCTCAGCACGGCCACGACTGCCGAGTCGAGGGGCCACACGTGACCATTCCACAGGGGGCCCCCGTGAAGATGAAGGTCGCGGGCACCGGGCTTCCACGTGGCGCTGTCGACAGTGGGCGGGGAGTGACCGGGAACGCGGTCAAGGTGCCGTCCGCGAGGCGCCAGCCGTCACGCATCGGCTGCCAGCGCCGCGAGTAGCCGGTTTGTGGCCGCCGTGTCACGCACCGCGATGCGCACCCATGACGAGTCGAGTCCGGGGAACGTATCGGCGCGACGTACGGCGATGCCCTCCTCGCGCAGCCGGGCGTGGACGCCTTCGCCGACCCGCGCCAGCACGAACGAGCCCCAGGACGGGACATGTGGAACGCCCAGACGTGCCAGACCGGCTTCGAGGACATCCCGCCAGCCGCCGATCTGCTCAGCGCGTCGTCGTGCCTCGGGCAGGGCCGACGGATCGACACAGGCCACCAGCGCGGCGACTGCGGCTGCGCTCACCGACCAGGGCGGCTGCACGCCGCGCAGCCACGTGACGACGTCGGAGGACCCCAGCAGATAGCCGGCGCGAACACCGGGGATGCCCCAGTGCTTGGTGAGGCTGCGCACCACGATGAGACCGGGGTCGACGTGGTGGGCCAACGAATCCGGCTCCTCGGGGACGGCGTCCATGAAGGCCTCGTCGACAACCACCAGGCGTCCGGGCCGGAGCAGCTCCTTGATGGTGGCCGCGGGGTGCAGCACCCCGGTCGGGTTGGTGGGGTTCCCCACCACGACCAGGTCGGCCTGCTCGGGCACCGCGTCGGGATCGAGCTCGAAGCCGGTGTCCGCGGCGCAGTGCACCTCGACAACCCGATGGCCGGCCTGCGCCAGGGCGGCGTGGGGCTCGGTGAACTGCGGATGCACCACGACGGGGTACCGCCAGTCGCGCAACCGTGCGACCAGCGAGAACGCCTCCGCGGCCCCGGAGGTGGGCAGCACCTCGGAGGCAGGTCTGCCATGCCGGCGCGCGATCGCCTCGGCGGCCGGACGGGAGTCGGGGTAGCGGCCGACGTCCAGGAGACTGGCGCGGAGGGCCTGGTCGAGCCACGACGGTGGCGGACCGGCGTACACGTTCACCGCGAAGTCGAGCATCCCCGGCGCGGCTTCCACGTCGCCGTGGTGCTGGAGCCGCGCGGTCCGGGACGCCGATGCGTGCACCGCGTCCGCGAACCGCTGCGCCAGGTGCGGGTGTCCGGCCCAGTGGGTGTGCAGGTACGACGCGTGCACGGTCGCCGACGCGAAGCCGGTGGCGGCGCCGTCGATGGTCCACGCCGGGGTGGACCCGGCCGCGGGCTGGGTGGCGGTGCGGTGGAACTCGTGCCCGGTCACCTCCTCGCC
>WHTJ01000086.1 GCA_009377795.1 Propionibacteriales bacterium
CGACAACCTCACCAGCTCGACGCGCTGCTCGTCGGTGACCTCAAGTGCGGGTGCTGCTGCAGAAGTAGGCACACCCCAAGTATACCTTGTTATTTCGCAGACAGACCACTAGAGTGGGCGTGTGCCGGATCCTGTCACGTACCGTCCCGCGCCGGGGTCGATCCCCGACGCACCCGGCGTGTACCGGTTCCGGGACGACACCGGCAGGGTGATCTACGTCGGCAAGGCCAAGAGCCTGCGCGCCCGGCTGTCGTCGTACTTCCAGGATCTCGCCAACCTGCACCCGCGCACCCAGACCATGGTCACGTCGGCCGCGTCGGTCGACTGGACGGTCGTCGCCAACGAGGTTGAGGCCCTGCAGCTGGAGTACTCCTGGATCAAGGAGTTCGACCCGCGGTTCAACGTGAAGTACCGCGACGACAAGTCCTACCCGTGGCTCGCGATCACGCTCAACGAGGAGTATCCGCGCGTGATGGTGGGCCGCGGCGCCAAGCGCAAGGGGGTCCGCTATTTCGGGCCGTACTCACACGCCTGGGCGATCCGGGAGACCGTCGACCTGCTGCTCCGGGTGTTCCCGATGCGGTCCTGCTCGAACGGCGTGTTCAAACGCTCGCAGCAGATCGGCCGGCCGTGCCTCCTGGGCTACATCGGCAAGTGCGCGGCACCGTGCGTCGACCGGGTGTCGGCCGAGGAGCACCGGGCGATCGCCGAGGACTTCTCCACGTTCCTCTCCGGGCAGACCCAGAAGCACATCAAGCGGCTCGAACGCGAGATGCACCAGGCCTCCGACGCGCTGGAGTTCGAGCGGGCCGCCAGGCTCCGGGACGACATCGGTGCCCTGGAGAAGGCCATGGCCAAGAACACCGTCGTGCTCGGCGACGGCACGGACGCCGATGTGATCGCGCTGACCGAGGACCCGCTCGAGGCCGCGGTGCAGATCTTCTACGTCCGCGGCGGGCGGATCCGCGGGCAGCGCGGCTGGGTGGCGGACAAGGTGGACGACGCCGGTAGTGCCGACCTGGTCGAGCGGTTCCTGCAGCAGCTGTACTCCGGTGAGAGCGCGGACGCTATCCCGCGCGAGATCCTCGTTCCCGTCCTGCCGGACGAGCACGACGTGCTGCGCGCCTGGCTGACCGACCGCCGCGGCGCCAACGTGAGCCTTCGGGTACCGCGACGCGGCGACAAGAAGGCCCTGCTGGACACCGTGACCCGGAACGCCGGCGAGGCGCTGGCGCGACACAAGACCAGGCGGGCCAGCGACCTGACCACGCGCAACCGCGCGCTGGAGGAGCTCCAGCTCGGTCTCGGGCTGTCCGAGGCGCCGCTGCGGATCGAGTGCTTCGACGTCTCCAACCTCCAGGGCAGCCAGATCGTCGCGTCCATGGTGGTGTTCGAGGACGCCCTGCCGCGCAAGAGCGACTACCGCCGCTTCGTGGTGAAGGGGATGGACGGGCAGAACGACGTGGCCGCGATGCACGAGGTGGTCTCGCGGCGATTCCGTCGTTACCTGGACGAGCGCTCGCAGAGCCCGGAGATCGAGGCCCTCGACTCCGACGACGGCGACCGCGTTCTGAACGGCTCGTCCGCCGGACGCGACGGGCGGAGCCGCGGTGCGAGCGCGGCGCTGATCGATCCCGAGACCGGTCGTCCACGCAGGTTCGCCTACGCTCCCGGACTGCTCGTGGTGGACGGCGGCCCGCCACAGGTCACCGCCGCCCAGCGGGCGCTCGACGAGCTCGGAATCGACGACGTACCGGTGTGCGGTCTGGCGAAACGGCTCGAGGAGGTCTGGCTGCCCGGCCAGGAGGATCCGGTCGTGCTGCCCCGCACCAGCGAGGGTCTCTACCTCCTGCAGCGGATCCGGGACGAGGCGCACCGGTTCGCGATCGCGCATCACCGGACACGACGGTCGAAGTCCATGACGCGGAGCGCACTGGACGCGGTTCCCGGGCTCGGGGAGGTGCGCCGCAAGGCGCTGCTGCGACACTTCGGCTCCCTGCGGAAGCTACGCGCCGCGTCGGTCGAGGAGATCTGCGAGGTGCCGGGTTTCGGCCGGCGTACGGCGGAGTCCGTCGTACGCGCGCTGGCGTCCCAGGGTCCGGCGCGGACGGCACCGGCCGTGAACACCGCCACGGGTGAGATCCTCGACGGGGAGCAGGTCGCCGAGGATCCGGGGGATCCGGGCGCAGCGCAGGAGGAGTAGATGAGCGAAGTCAGCGGCGAGCTGGTCATCGTCACCGGCATGACCGGAGCCGGACGCAGTACAGCGGCGAAGGTGCTGGAGGACCTCGGCTACTTCGTCATCGACAACCTGCCGCCGCAGCTCCTGGCCCGGGTGGTCAAACTGGTCGGCAAGGAGGCTGGCGGCGAGCAGCGCATCGCGGTCGTCGCCGACGTACGCTCCCGCTGGTTCTTCACCGAGCTGCGCGGCGCCATCCGGGAGATCACCGCGAACGGCGTGCGCCCCCAGGTGCTCTACCTGGAGGCCTCCGACGACGTGCTCGTACGCCGGCAGGAGGCCGCGCGCCGCCCGCACCCGCTCCAGGGCGAGGGACGACTCCTGGAAGGGATCAAGCGGGAGCGCGAGATGCTCAGCGATCTCCGCGGCGACGCCGACATGCTGATCGAGACCTCCGACCTCAACGTCCATCAGCTCGCCGCACGGGTGATGCACGCGTTCGCCCAAGGAGGGGAGGTGCGGCTGCGGGCGATCGTGGTGTCGTTCGGCTTCAAGTACGGCATCCCGGTCGACGCCGACTTCGTGGCCGACATGCGGTTCCTGCCGAATCCGTTCTGGGTGCCGGAGCTGCGTACCCACAGCGGGCTCGACCAGGACGTCCGGGACTACGTCGTCGGGCAGCCGCAGGCCGAGCCGTTCCTGGATCGGTTCGGGGACATGATCAAGGCGCTGGCGAGCGGATACCTGAACGAGGGCAAGCGCGACCTGACGATCGCCATCGGCTGTACGGGCGGTAAGCACCGCAGCGTCTCGATGACCGAGGCGCTCGCCACGCGGCTGCGCGAGGCCGACATCCCGACGTTGGTGATGCATCGCGACCTGGGGCGCGAGTGAGCGCCGCGACCGGCGTCCCGGTCGTCGCGCTCGGTGGCGGGCACGGACTGGCGGCGTCGCTGTCCGCGTTGCGGCGGGTCACACAGGACCTCACCGCGGTCGTCACGGTCGCGGACGACGGTGGCTCGTCCGGGCGGCTCCGCAGCGAGTTCGGCGTGCTGCCGCCGGGCGATCTGCGGCAGGCGCTCGCGGCGCTGTGTGACGACGACGACTGGGGACGCACGTGGGCCCGCGTGCTCCAGCACCGTTTCCGAAGCGGTGGCGAGCTGCATGGGCACGCGGTCGGCAACCTGCTGATCGCCGCCCTGTGGCAGCTGCTGGACGAGCACGTCGCCGGGCTGGACTGGGTGGCCCGGCTGCTCGGTGCCCAAGGCCGGGTGCTGCCGATGAGCGCCGTGCCGCTCGACATCCTCGCGCAGGTGACCGGGCTCGACCCCGCGCAACCGGACCGGGTCGACGTCGTACGCGGCCAGGTCGAGGTCGCCACGACCCCGGGCACGGTCCGGTCGGTCGCGCTGGACCCGGTGGACCCGCCGGCGTGCGCCGAGGCGGTGCAAGCAGTGCGGGACGCGTCGTACGTCGTTCTCGGACCCGGCTCGTGGTTCACCAGCGTGATCCCGCACCTCCTGGTGCCCGAGCTCAGCCGAGCCCTGCACGCGTCACCCGCGAAGCGGATCGTCACGCTCAACCTCGCACCACAGCCCGGAGAGACCGCCGGACTCTCCCCGGATGCCCACCTCGACGCGCTGGCGGCGCATGCTCCGGACCTCGGGATCGATATGGTGCTGGCTGACCGCGGATCCGCGGGTGACGTTGATCGGCTCACCGCGACGACGAAGTCGCTCGGCGCCGAGCTGGTGGTCGCGGACGTTGCGGCCGCCGACGGGTCCCCCCGTCACGATCCTGGGAGGCTCGCGGAGGCGTACGCTGAGATCTTTGCCGACCGTCGGTAGGAACGGTAGGTAAAGGAGCTTAGGAGAGAAGGTTGGCCGGGTTTTCGGGGATCATGGCAGGATCAGGCCCATGGCGATGACTCCGCAGGTGAAGTCTGAGCTTGCGAGTACGCAGGTGACCAAGTCGTGCTGCCGCAAGGCAGAGGTGTCATCCATGTTGCGGTTCGCCGGTGGGTTGCACATCGTCAACGGCCGAATCGTCGTGGAGGCCGAGCTGGACACCGGAGGCGCCGCACGCCGGCTGCGCAGGGACATCGCCGAGATCTACGGTCATCGCAGCGAAGTGGTGGTGGTGTCGCCGGGTGGCCTGCGTAAGGGCACCCGGTACGTCGTACGCGTCACCCGGGACGGCGAGGCCCTGGCCCGCCAGACCGGCCTGCTCGACGGCCGTGGACGGCCGGTGCGCGGCCTGCCGCCGCAGGTGGTCTCGGGCGCCGGCTGCGACGCCGTGGCCGCTTGGCGGGGCGCGTTCCTCGCGCACGGCTCACTGACCGAGCCCGGGCGTTCCTCGGCGCTCGAGGTGACCTGTCCGGGTCCCGAGGCCGCGCTGGCGCTCGTGGGCGCCGCCCGCCGCCTGGGCATCCCGGCGAAGGCGCGTGAGGTGCGCGGCGTCGACCGCGTGGTCATCCGGGACGGCGACGCGATCGGGGCCCTGCTGACCAGGCTCGGCGCGCACGAGTCCCTGCTGGCGTGGGAGGAGCGCCGGATGCGCCGGGAGGTGCGGGCGACCGCCAACCGGCTGGCCAACTTCGACGACGCGAACCTTCGGCGCTCGGCACGCGCCGCGGTCGCCGCCGGCGCCCGGGTGGAGCGCGCGCTCGAAATTCTGGGCGACGACATCCCCGACCACCTCCGAGTCGCCGGAGATTTGCGCCTGCAGCACCGGCAGGCGAGCCTGGAAGAGCTCGGCCAGCTGCATGACCCGCCGCTGACCAAGGACGCGATCGCCGGCCGGATCCGCCGCCTGCTGGCCATGGCGGACAAGTTCGCGGCCGAGCTCGGCGTACCAGACACCGAGGCCAGCCTGACCCCGGACATGCTGGCCGACACGCCCTGAACCAGCCCATCGAACCCAACCGAGGAGACGTTCACCCGTGACTGCCCACGTAGGTATCAACGGCTTCGGCCGCATCGGTCGCAACTTCCTCCGCGCCCTACATGCGGCCGGCGCAGACATCGAGATCGTCGCGGTCAACGACCTGACCGACACGGCGTCGCTCGCACATCTGCTGAAGTACGACTCGATCCTCGGTCGCATCGACGACCCGGTGACCTCGACCGAGTCCACGATCACGGTGGGAGACCGCACGTTCAAGGCGTTCGCCGAACGCGACCCGGCCAACCTGAAGTGGGCCGACCTGGGTGCGGACATCGTCCTCGAGTCCACCGGACTCTTCACCGACGCGACCAAGGCGAAGGCACACGCCGACAACGGTGCGAAGAAGGTCATCATCTCCGCACCGGCGACGAACGAGGACGTCACGCTCGTACCCGGCGTCAACCTCGACCGCTACGACAGCGACGCCCACACCATGATCTCCATGGCCTCGTGCACGACCGGCTCGCTTGCGCCGATGGCCAAGGTGCTGAACGACGAGTTCGGCATCGTCAAGGGCCTGATGACGACGGTCCACGCGTACACCGCCGACCAGAACCTCCAGGACGGCCCGCACAAGGACCTCCGGCGGGCCCGGGCCGCCGCGATCAACATCGTGCCCACCTCGACCGGCGCCGCAAAGGCGATCGGCAAGGTGCTGCCGGAGCTCGAGGGCAAGCTGGACGGGTTCGCGATGCGGGTGCCCGTCCCCACCGGGTCGGCAACGGACCTGACGGTGACGCTGGACCGCGAGACGAGCGTGGACGAGGTGAACGCGGCGTTCAAGGCGGCCGCCGAGGGCGCGCTGAAGGGCGTCCTGGCCTACACCGACGAGCCGATCGTGTCCTCCGACATCGTCACCAACCCGGCCTCCTGCGTCTTGGACGCGGGCATGACCCGTGTGATCGGCGACCAGGTCAAGACGGTGGGCTGGTACGACAACGAGTGGGGATTCTCCAACCGGCTCACCGACCTGGTGACGTACGTCGCCAAGACGCTCTGAGCGCACCGCTCCCCACCAGCCGATCCGCGACGGCAGGGACGCAGAGCCGCCTGACCCGATCGTGACGGCATGACCGCCGCCCGAGCGCCGAGACCGTGCCGCTCGACGAGAGATGCATGAGGACAGCGATGAAGACGATTGACGATCTCGGCGATCTGACCGGTCGGCGAGTCCTGGTCCGCTCCGATCTGAACGTGCCGCTGGACGACGGGCAGGTCGCCGACGACGGCCGGATCCGGGCGAGCGTGCCGACCATCAGCCGGCTCCGTCACGCGGGCGCCCGGGTGGTCGTGATGGCACACCTCGGCCGGCCCGGCGGTGCGCCCGATCCGGCGTACTCCCTCCGGCCGGTCGCGCAGCGGCTTGCGGAGCTGCTCCGCACGGACGTACCGCTGGCCGAGGACACCGCCGGGGAGTCCGCACAGCGGCTCGTGGGGAGCATGGCCGATGGCCAGGTCGCGATGCTGGAGAACGTCCGGTTCAACGCCGCCGAGACCAGCAAGAACAACTCCGAGCGCGCGGGGCTCGCCGACCAGCTCGCGGGGCTCGGGGATGCGTTCGTCAGCGACGGGTTCGGGGTTCTGCACCGCAGGCAGGCGAGCGTGTACGACGTCGCGCGGCGACTCCCGCACGCCGCCGGTGAGCTGGTGATCTCGGAGCTGAAGGTGCTGGAGAGGCTCACGACGTCACCCGAGCGGCCGTACGCCGTGGTGCTCGGCGGAGCCAAGGTGTCCGACAAGCTCGGGGTGATCGACAACCTGCTCGGCGAGGCCGACCGGCTGCTGATAGGCGGCGGCATGGTGTTCACGTTCCTGCAGGCCCGCGGCCACGAGATCGGCCGCAGCCTGCTGGAGGAGAACCAACTCGACGCGGTGCGCGGCTACCTCGAGAAGGCGCGGGACAACGGTGTCGAGATCGTGCTGCCGACCGACATCGTGGTGGCCGACGCGGTCGCGGCGGACGCGATCCCGTCGGTGGCTCCCGCGGAGGAGATCCCGAAGGACAAGATCGGGGTGGACATCGGCCCGGACTCCGCTCGGGCGTTCGCCCGCGCGATCGCGGCCGCCAGGACGGTGTTCTGGAACGGCCCGATGGGCGTCTTCGAGATCCCGGCGTTCGCGAGCGGCACGCAGGCGGTGGCCCGGGCGCTCACCCGGGTCGAGGGCCTGTCCGTCGTCGGCGGCGGCGACTCCGCGGCCGCCGTACACCGGCTCGGGTTCGCCGACGACGAGTTCGGACACATCTCCACCGGCGGCGGCGCCAGCCTCGAGTACCTCGAGGGCAAGACGCTGCCCGGCATCGACGTACTGGAAGGCTGACCGGATGGCCAAGCCCACCCGAGTCCCGCTGATGGCGGGCAACTGGAAGATGAACGTCAACCACCAGGAGGCGGTGGTGCTCGTCCAGAAGCTCGCCTGGACGCTGCAGGACAAGAAGCACGACTTCTCCGCGGTCGACGTCGCGGTGGTCCCGCCGTTCACGGATCTGCGGAGCGTACAGACCCTCGTGGACGGCGACCGGCTGCACATCCGGTACGGCGCGCAGGACGTGTCGCCCCACGAGAACGGCGCGCACACCGGCGACATCTCGGCGGCCATGCTCGCCAAGCTCGGCTGCTCATATGTCGTGGTCGGCCACAGCGAGCGACGTCTCGACCACGGCGAGACCGACGAGCTGGTGAACACGAAGGGACACCGGGCGGTCACGGCCGGGATCACGCCCATCGTCTGCGTCGGTGAGGGGCTCGAGGTACGCCAGGAGGGCCGGCATGTCGAGCACACCCTCGGCCAGATCGACGGCTCGCTGGCCGGCTTCACGGCCGAGCAGGTGGCCGAACTGGTGATCGCGTACGAGCCGGTGTGGGCGATCGGCACCGGCGAGGTGGCGACGCCGGAGGACGCGCAGGAGGTGTGCGCCGCGATCCGCGGTCGCATCGGCGAGGCTTTTTCTTCCGATGCTGCGAAACAGATCCGCATCCTGTACGGCGGGTCGGTCAAGGCGGCCAACATCGCCGGGATCATGCAGCAGCCCGACGTCGACGGGGCGCTGGTGGGCGGTGCGAGCCTGCAGGCCGACGAGTTCGCCGGGATCTGCCGGTTCTACGACATGCCAGTTCTCTAACCGCGATACCTGGGGTTAGGCTGTCGCATTGTGATTCTCGCTTTCTCGATCGTGCTCACCATCACGAGCCTGCTGCTCATGCTGCTGGTGCTCTTGCACAAGGGTCGTGGTGGTGGCCTGTCCGACATGTTCGGCGGCGGTATGACAAGCGGTCTGGGTGGATCGTCCGTCGCGGAACGGAACCTGGATCGGCTCACGGTCGGCGTCGGCATCATCTGGGCGCTGAGCATCGTCGCGCTCGGGTTGCTGATGAAGAGCTAGCTGGTTCGCTCGGCTTCACTATCGATGTGTATGTAGGAGCAGGGAGTACAACTGTGGCTGGTGGTAGCGCCATTCGAGGTAGCCGCGTCGGCGCCGGGCCGATGGGGGAGGAGGAGCGCGGTGACACCGCGGCGCGGCAGCGGGTCTCGTACTTTTGCGCCAACGGACACGAGGCACGGCCGGCGTTCGCCGCGGAGGCCTCGCTACCGGATTCGTGGGACTGCCCGCGGTGCGGCCTTCCCGCGAGCCGGGATCAGGAGAACCCTCCGGCACCGCCTCGAATCGAGCCGTACAAAACCCATCTGGCGTACGTGAAGGAACGCCGTACCGACGCGGAGGCGGCCGAGATCCTTCAAGAGGCGTTGCAGACTCTGCGCAACCGGCGCAAGAACGGCGAGATCCTCTACTGACCCCGAGCCGCTTGACTGTACGTCGCGTGGCGCGTTCTGGTTGGCGTCGTACGTCGCGTGGCGCGTTCTGGGATTTCGCAGAATCACAACCATTTCGCGCCACGCAAGATGGGGCGGCTCAGGGAGACGCGATCCGGGTGAGGCCGGGAGGCACCTCGGCGGCGGCGTCCCGGTCGAGCAGCCAGAGGGTCCGCTGGCGGCCGCGTGCCGCGGCCGCGGGTACCTGCATCATCCCGGCTCCGGACAACGCCATGCGTACGGCTCGCGCCTTGTCCTCCCCAGACACCACGAACCACACCTCCTGCGCATGCACCAGCGCCGGCATGCTCAACGTGACCCGGGTCGGCGGCGGTTTCGGAGCACCGTGCACGGCGACCACCGTGCGCTCGTCGTACAACGCCGGGTGCTCGGGAAAGAGCGACGCCACGTGCCCGTCCGGGCCGACGCCGAGAAGCAGCAGGTCGAACGTGGGTACGTCGGCGTGGTCCTCCGGACGGGACGCACCGCGCAGCAGGTCGGCATAGGCCGCGGCCGCCGCCTCCGGCTCCCCGGCGTACTCACCGTCCGCGGCCGGCATCGGGTGCACCCGGCCCGGATCGAGCCGCAGACTGTCGAGCAGCACGGCACGCGCCTGGGTCTCGTTCCGCTCCCGGTCGCCGGCCGGAAGGAACCGCTCGTCGCCCCACCACAGCTCGACCCGGCTCCAGTCGACCGCGCCTCGTGCCGGCGACGCGGCGACCGCGGAGTAGACCCGGCCCGCGATGCTGCCTCCGGTCAGCACGAGCGACGGGACCCGGCCGCTGCTCTGCACGTCCACCAGGTGGGTCAGCAGCCGGGCCGCGGCCGCCTCGGCGAGCAGCTCGACCGTCCGGTGCACCACCAGGGTGGGTGAGGCACTCATGAGGCGGCTCTGCCGGGCTCCGCCTCGACCTTCAGCAACGCCGCGGCGGTACGCGCGTACACCTCGTCGGGGTCCAGTCGTCGCAACTCCTCGGCCAGCAGCTCCGGGACCTCGCGCCGTCTCAGCGCGACCGGGCGGTCGGGCGAACCCGGCGTGCTGAACATCGCCACCCGGCCGTCCGGCCGGTCGATGCGGATCTCGCCGTCCTTCGTCCACAGCCTGACCCGGGTGATGCCCGGTCCGCGGGACACCTTGCGCCGCACATCCACCTTGAGCCGCCCGGCCAGCCACGCCACCAGCAGCTCGGCGCTCGGGCTGATCCGCTGCGCGGTCACCTCGGCCCCAGTTACCCGCGAAGGATGCTGGTCGAGGGCGGCCGCGAGCAGTGCCCGCCAGCCGGTCAGGCGGGTCCACGCCAGGTCGGTGTTGCCCGCCTCGTAGTACCGGCACTGCGTCCACATCGCCGCGCTCTTGCCGCGCGGCGCCGCGGCCGCGTCGGTGATCCGGCGCTGAGCCAGCGCGCCCAGGGGATCGCGGGACGGGCAGTCCGGCGCCTTGCCCGGCCACCACACGACGACGGGGGAGTCCGGGAGCAGCAGGGGGAGTACGACGGACTCGCTGTGCTTCGCGACCTCGCCCTGCAGCCGCATCAACACCGCCTCGCCGCCGCTGCCGGTCGCGATCTCGATCTCGGCGTCCACCTGCGAGACGCCCCGCTTCGACCCCAGAATCACGCCGAGGATCCGCGCCGGGTGCTCTTTCGCGGCGGTGGACGCGGCGTCCAGGGCGGCGTCCGCCTCGGACTCGCCGGTCACCACGATCAGCGTGAGCACCATCCCCATGGCCGGACTCCCGGCGCGGCGGCGTGCGCGCACCAGCTCCGCGGCGATCTCCGCCGACGTCGTGTTGCTCAGCCCGATTCGCATGACCACCTCCTCACGGGCGCCGCCACACCCGGCCGTCGCGCGCCAGCATCGCGTCCGCCGAGGACGGTCCCCACGTACCGGCGGGATAGGGCTCCGGGCTGGCCTTCTTCTCCCAGTGCTCGATGATCGGGTCCAGGATCTTCCACGACAGCTCCACCTCCTCGTGCCGCGGGAACAGCGGCGGCTCTCCGAGGAGTACGTCGAGGAGCAGCCGCTCGTACGCCTCCGGGCTGGACTCCACGAACGCCCCGCCGTACGCGAAGTCCATGTTGACGTCCCGGATCTCCATCGCCGTACCCGGAACCTTCGAGCCGAACCGAACGGTCACGCCCTCGTCGGGCTGTACCCGGATCACCATCGCGTTGTGGCCCAGCTCCTCGGTGTCGGTGTCGGTGAACGGCAGGTGCGGCGCCCGCTTGAACACCACCGCCACCTCGGTCACCCGGCGGCCGAGGCGCTTGCCGGTGCGGAGGTAGAACGGGACGCCGGCCCAGCGGCGGTTGTCGATGGCCAGCTTGATGGCGGCGAACGTCTCGGTCCTGGAGTCGTCGGGGATGTCGCTCTCCTGCAGATATCCCGGGACCTTGACGCCGCCCTGCCAGCCCTCCGCGTACTGACCTCGCGCGGTGCCGAGGTCGAGCCGGCGGGGGAGCTCGACGGCGGCGAGCACCTTCTCCTTCTCGATCCGCAGGCTCTGCGCGTCGAACGACGTGGGCTCCTCCATGGCGATCAGCGCCATCAGCTGCAGCAGGTGGTTCTGGATCACGTCCCGCGCCGCGCCGATGCCGTCGTAGTAGCCCGCCCGGCCACCGATTCCGATGTCCTCGGCCATGGTGATCTGTACGTGGTCGACATAGTGGGAGTTCCACACCGGCTCGAACATCTCGTTGGCGAACCGCAGCGCCATGATGTTCTGGACGGTCTCCTTGCCCAGATAGTGATCGATCCGGAAGACCGAGTTGGCGGGGAAGACCTCGGAGACGATCGCGTTCAGCTCGCGCGCAGTCTCCAGGTTCGAGCCGAACGGCTTCTCGACCACGACCCGGCGCCACCGTCCGTCGCCTCCCTCGGCGAGCCCGTGCCTCTTGAGCTGCCCGATGACGTCGGGAAAGAACCGCGGCGGGATGGACAGGTAGAACGCGTGGTTGCCGCCAGTGCCGCGTGCCGTGTCCAGCTGCTCGATCGTGTTCCCGAGCTGTAGGAAGGCCGCGTCGTCGCCGATGTCGCCGGGCACGAACCGGCAGCCCTCGGCGAGCTGCTGCCACACCTCTTCGTGGAAGGGCGTACGGGAGTGCTCCTTCACCGCGTCCCGGACGATCTGGGTGAAGTCCTGGCGCTCCCAGTCCCGGCGGGCGAAACCCACGAGCGCGAAACCCGGCGGCAGCAGCCCGCGGTTCGCCAGGTCGTACACCGCGGGCATCAGCTTCTTGCGCGCCAGGTCGCCGGTGACCCCGAAGATCACCAGTCCGCACGGGCCGGCGATCTTGGGGAGCCGGCGGTCCTGCGGCTCACGAAGCGGATTGGCACCCGCGCCGTTTCGTCCGGTCATCTCACGGCATCCCGAAGCGCGCTGCTCCCGGCGTCGACGTCGGTGAGGTGGAGCCGCAGCACCGGCCGCCCGAGCCCGGTCAAGACGGTGGCGTCACCCGCCGCCTGTGCGGCGAGGAGCGTGGCGAACCCGAACGGCCGTCCGGGAATCGCGACGTCGTCACCGGGGTCGCCGGTGATCTGCAGGAAGACACCGGTGGGCGGGCCGCCCTTGTGGTACTGACCCGTGGAGTGCAGGAAGCGTGGGCCCCAGCCGAACGTGACCGGCCGGGAGGTACGCCGGGCGAGCGCGGCCCGCACGTCCACGAGCGCTTGGTACCGCCCGGAGTCGAGGTAGGCCATCACCGCGAGGTATCCGTCGTCCCCGAGCCGGGCCAGCAGCGCGTCGACGGCGGCGCCCACCGTCCTCGCGCCGCCGAGCAGATCGGCGGAGCCCCGCACCTCCACCGGGCCGTCGACGAACGCCGGAGGGTCGGACTCGGGCCGCTCGTCGAGCAGCGCACGGGTCGCCGCCTTCGCGCTCTCCACGTCCGGCTGGTCGAACGGGTTGATGCCGAGCAGGCGCCCGGCCACGGCGGTCGCGACCTCCCAGAGCAGGAACTGGGCACCCAGGGGACCCGACACCCGGGCGGTCGGAGCGGGCGGAGCCGGGGCCTCCGGCCCCTCGGCATGGACCAGGAGGCCGAGGATCACGTCGTCGGCGGGGTGACCGAGCTCGGGGGCGACGGGGCTCTCGACGGCGGCCGGGAGGACGCCCGTGCCGTGCTTGCCGGTGGACTCGGAGATCAGTTGCTCGGCCCAGTCGGGGAACCCCGCGATGCCGGAACCGGCGTCGGTCAACACCGCCTTGTCTCGCCCGGGGCTGGCCGCCAGCCAGGCGCCGAGCCGCAGCGCCGGGTTGTCCGGGCTGTCGGTGAACAGCTCGGGTGCGACCTCGTCCGCCTCGTCGAGCAGGTCGGACACGTCGACTCCCGCGAGCCCGCTCGGCACCAGCCCGAACGCCGTCAAGGCGCTGTACCGGCCGCCGACGTTCGGGTCGGCGTGGAACACCTTCCGGTAGCCGGCCTTGGCGGCCAGCTCGGACAGCGGGGAGCCGGGGTCCGTGATCGCCACGATCCGGGAGGCGGCGTCGATACCGGCCGCGGTGAAGGCCTCGACGAACGCCCGCCGCTGGCTGTCGGTCTCGACGGTCCCGCCGGACTTGGACGAGACCACGACGACCGTGCGTTCGAGATCCGTACCCGTCGCCCGGGCGACGGCCGAGGGGGCCGTGGAGTCGAGCACCACGAGGTCGGCGTCGAACGTCCGGGTGATCACCTCGGGCGCGAGCGACGAGCCGCCCATCCCGCAGAGCACGACCCGGTCGAGGCCCTCGCCCCACAGGTCGGCGCGCAGCGCGTCGATCTCGGCCAGCAGCGGCCGGGAGCTCTCGTGCAGGCCGACCCAGTTGAGCCGGATCGACGCCTCCGCCTCCGCCTCGTCACCCCAGAGCGTGGCGTCCGTGGCGGCAAGCCGGGACGCGAACTTCTCCTCGGTGAGCCGCCGCAGGACGTCGTCGTACTCGCCGCCCGAGACGGTGACCCGCAGCGGTTCCCTCACGGGGCCGCCTCGTCGAGCGCGGTGGACACGGTCCGCAGAAGGTCCTCCCACGAGTCGGCGAACTTCTGCACTCCCTCGGCCTCCAGCACCTGCACGACGTCGTCGTAGGAGACGCCGAGGCCGGCGAGGTCGTTGAGCACCTTGCGGGCGTCCGCATAACCCGGACGGACGGTGTCGCCGGTGATCTCCGCGTGGTCGCCGGTCGCCTCGATGGTGGGCTCCGGCATGGTGTTGACGACGTTCTCCGCTACCAGCTCGGTGACGTACATGGAGTCCGGAAGGTTGGGATCCTTGACCGAGGTCGAGGCCCACAGCGTCCGCTGCGGGCGGGCTCCGGCGGCGCCCAGGGCCTTCCACCGATCCGTGGCGAACGCCGCCTCGAACCGCTCGTACGCCAGCCGCGCGTTGGCGATGGCGGCCTTGCTGCGCATCGCCTTCGCCTCCGGTGTGCCGAGGGCGTCGAGCCGCTTGTCCACCTCGGTGTCCACCCGGCTGACGAAGAACGACGCCACGGACTCGATGGTGGCCAGGTCGTGATCGTTCGCCTGAGCCTTCTCCAGACCACTCATGAAGGCGTCCACCACCTGGTCGTAGCGGTCGAGGGCGAAGATCAACGTCACGTTGACGCTGATGCCGGCCGCGAGTGTCTCGGTGATCGCCGGAAGCCCCGCCTCGGTGGCCGGGATCTTCACCATCAGGTTCGGCCGGTTCACCATCCACCACAGGGCCTTCGCCTCGGCAATGGTGGCGTCGGTGTTGTGCGCCAGGCGCGGGTCCACCTCGATCGAGACCCGGCCGTCGACGCCGACGGTCGCGTCGTACACGTCGCGCAGCTGGTCGCAGGCCCATCGGATGTCGTACGTCGTGATCAGCCGCACCGCCTCGTCGAGTGGAACGCGGCGAACCGCCAGGTCATGGACCTGCTCGGCGTAGTCGTCGGCCTCGGACACCGCCTTGGCGAAGATCGTGGGGTTGGAGGTGACGCCGACCACGCTCTTGTCCTTGATCAGCGACTCGAGATGGCCGTCGCGCAACCGCTCACGCGAGATGTCGTCCAGCCAGACGGACACCCCGGCCTTGGACAGCGCCTGCAGTCGTTCGTTCATGGGAGCTCACCCTCTCTGCGCGTGCGAGCCATCGTGCTTGCGTACGGCGGCCATGCTGTCGTGCGCCGCCCGGACCACGGCATCGGCGGTGATGCCGAACTGCTCGAACAACGTGGCGAAGTCCGCCGATGCCCCGAAGTGCTCCAGGCTGACACAGCGACCGAGGTCACCCACGAGCTCACGCCACCCCTGGGCGACGCCGGCCTCGACCGACACCCTGGCGTGCACGTTCGGCGGGATGACCGAATCGCGGTACGCCTGGTCCTGCTCGGCGAACCACTCCCGGCACGGCATCGACACCACCCGGGCGCGCACCCCTTCGGCACTCAGCGTTCCGCGCGCCGCGACCGCGAGCTGCACCTCCGATCCGGTGGCGATCAGGACAATGTCCGGCTCCCCGCCCTCTGCGTCCAGCAAGACGTACCCGCCCCGGGCGACGCCGGACGCGTCCGCGAAGCCGTCCACCCCGCGGGGGAAGATCGGGACGTTCTGCCGGGTCAGGGCGAGCCCCGCCGGGCGGTCGGTGTGCTCGAGGACCGTACGCCACGCCACGGCGGTCTCGTTGGCGTCCGCCGGGCGTACGACGTCCAGCCCCGGGATGGCCCGCAGGGCGGCGAGATGCTCGATCGGCTGATGGGTCGGCCCGTCTTCGCCGAGTCCGATCGAGTCGTGGGTCCACACGTACGTCACCGGTAGACCCATCAATGCGGCCAGCCGTACGGCCGGGCGCATGTAGTCGCTGAACACGAGGAACGTGCCGCCGTACGGCCTGGTCCCACCGTGCAGCGCGATGCCGTTGAGGACCGAGCCCATCGCGTGCTCGCGCACGCCGAAGTGGAGGACGCGGCCGTACTCGTGGCCCTGGAACTCCTTGGTCGAGTGTTCGGCCGGGATGAACGACGGCTGGTCCTTGGGGCTGGTGTTGTTCGAGCCGGCGAGGTCGGCGGACCCGCCCCACAGCTCGGGGAGCGCGGGAGCGATCGCGGAGAGCACGGTGCCGGACGCCTTCCGGGTCGCCATGCCCTTCTCGTCGGCGTCGAAGCCGGGCAGCAGCTTCGGCCAGCCGTCCGGCAGCCGGCGCTCGCTCATCCGCTCGAACAGGTCGCGGCGATCGCCGGCGCCGGCCGCCCACGCGTCGTACGCCTCGTTCCACTTCTGCTGCGCCACGAGCCCGCGCTCGCGGGCCTGCCGGCTGTGCACGAGTACGTCATCGGCGACCGCGAAGTCCCGATCCGGGTCGAACCCGAGCAGCTCCTTGGTCGCGGCCACCTCGTCCGCGCCGAGCGCGGCCCCGTGTGCCGCGCCGGTGTCCTGTGCGTTCGGTGCCGGCCAGGCGATGACCGTGCGCAGCACGATGAGGCTCGGTTTGGACGTCTCGGCCGTGGCCTCCTGCAGCGCCGTCCACAGCTCCTCGACGTCCTCGCTGTAGCCGTCGCCACCGTGCGTCCAGTCGACCCACCGGACATGCCATCCGTAGGCCTCGTACCGCCGGCCGACGTCCTCGGAGAACGCGACGTCGGTGTCGTCCTCGATGGAGATGTCGTTGTCGTCGTAGATCACGGTGAGGTTGCCGAGCCGCTGGTGACCGGCGATGGACGACGCCTCGCTCGCGACGCCCTCCTCCATGTCGCCGTCGGAGGCGATCACGTAGATCTGGTGGTCGAAGACGCTCTCACCGGGCGAGGCGTCGGGGTCGAACAGGCCGCGCTCGCGGCGGGCCGCCATCGCCATCCCGACGGCGTTGCCGACACCTTGTCCGAGCGGGCCGGTAGTGGTCTCGACACCGACCGTGAGGCCGTGCTCCGGATGCCCCGGAGTACGGCTGTCCCACGTCCGCAGCGCCTTGAGGTCGTCGAGCTCCAGACCGTATCCGGCCAGGTAGAGCTGGATGTAGAGCGTGAGGCTGGAGTGTCCGGCGGAGAGCACGAACCGGTCCCGGCCGGGCCAGGACGGGTCGGCCGGGTTGTGCCGCAGGAGTCGCTGGAACAGCAGGTACGCCGCGGGCGCGAGGCTCATCGCCGTACCCGGGTGGCCGTTGCCGGTCTTCTGCACGGCGTCCATGGCCAGGACGCGGATCGTGTCGACCGCACGGCGGTCGACGTCCGTCCACTCGAGGGTGCCCGCATCGGTGGTCTGGTCGGTGCTCACGTGTCTGGAGTTCCTCTCCCGAGTTCGATCTGTCGACGGTGGACGCCACCGCTGGCGAGCCTACCCGCGAGACGGAACCCGGACGCGATTAGACTCGGCACTCGGCCGCGTCCCGGCCGGCCATCCGGCAGTCCGCACGAGACAGAGGTTTCCCTTGACGGCGATCGATCCGCAGGCGCCCGTAGCCATGCGCTCAGGCGGCCGTCCAGACGCCGGCCAGGTCGATCCGGTGGCCGACAGCGGCCGCGCGGCGCATGGGCTGGACATCGTCGGGGCGTACGTCGCCCTCACCAAGCCGCGGATCATCGAGCTGCTGCTGCTCACGACGGTGCCGGTGATGTTCCTGGCCGCACGCGGCGTACCCGACCTGGCCCTCGTGTCCGCGACCGTCGCGGGCGGCGCGTTGTCCGCCGGGTCGGCCAACGCCCTGAACTGCGTGCTCGACCGGGACATCGACGAACGGATGCGGCGGACCCACCGCCGCCCGCTGCCCCGGCACGTGGTGAGCCCGCGGTCCGCGCTGATCTTCGGCCTGGTTCTGGGCGTCGGGTCGACCCTGTGGCTCGGGTTCCTGGTGAACTGGCTCTCGGCCGGGCTGGCGCTGGGGGCGAACGTCTTCTACGTGGTCGGCTATACGTGGCTGCTGAAGCGGCGTACGCCTCAGAACATCGTGTGGGGAGGTGCAGCGGGCTGCTTCCCGGCGATGATCGGCTGGACGGCGGTCACCGGCTCGCTGGCCTGGCCGCCGGTCGTGCTGTTCCTGGTGGTCTTCTTCTGGACCCCGCCGCACTTCTGGTCGCTCGCGATCCGTTACCGCGAGGACTACGCGGCCGCGGGCGTGCCGATGCTGCCGGTGGTGGGTACGCCCGGGCGGGTCACGCTCGAGATCCTCGCCTATGCCTGGGCCACGGTAGCGGTGTCGCTGCTGCTCTGGCCGGTGGCCGGGACCGGCTGGCTCTATCCGGTGCTCGCGGGTGTGCTGGGCGCGGCGTTCGTGGCCGAGGCGCATCTCCTGCATGCCCGGTCGGGTCACGGGTACGGCGTGCACCTGCGTCCGATGCGGCTGTTCCACGGCTCCAACCTGTACCTGGCACTGCTGTTCGTCACGGTCGCCGCCGACGCCGTGCTCCTGTAAGTGTGGCGCGCGATCTTCCCGTTGGTCTGTCTGTAGACGGTCGGGGCGGGTCTTCACCCTCGCGCCGAGATTGCAGAAATGGCCGACACCCCCCCTCGCGTCGAGATTGCAGTTGTGGTCGACCACGACTTCCCTGATTTTCTTTTCCACAGTGCTGGTTTTCGGGGGGTGTGGTTGTCGGTGGGATCGTCTAGTGTCGAAAGACATGTTCG
>WHTJ01000087.1 GCA_009377795.1 Propionibacteriales bacterium
CCTAGGGTTCAACCATGACCGACGTCGACAATGTGAAACAGCGCCTGACCGAACCGCCGCCGGCGGCCCGCCGCGGCGCGGCCAACACCTATCACGGCGTTACCGTGACCGACGACTACCAGTGGCTCGAGGACGGGACGTCGGACGAGACGCAGCGGTGGACCCGCGCACAGGACGCACACACCCGCGTGTACATCGGGGCCCTCCCGAACCGCGAAGCCGTCAGGGAGCGGGTCAGCGAGCTCATGCATGCCTCCTCGGTGGCGTACGGCTCAGTGCAGCAGTCCGGTACGACGTACTTCGCCGTCAAGCAGCAGCCGCCGAGACAGCAACCCTTCCTGGTAACGCTGGACGACCTCGACGACCTGGCCACCGAGACTGTCGTCGTCGACCCCAACGAGATCGACCCGGGCGGACACACCGCCATCGAGTTCTACGAACCCTCCCCGGACGGCGGCCTGGTCGCGGTCTCGCTGTCCAAGGACGGCACGGAGGACGGCACGCTGTACGTCTACGAGGTCGCCCGCCGGGAGGTCGTCGGTTCCCCGGTTCCCCGGGTCCGGTCGGGCTCGGTCGCCTGGCGCGCCGACGGGTCGGGCTTCTGGTACACCCGGCTCCCCCACCGGGGCGAGCGACCGGACGCGGATCTGGAGTTCTACCAGGAGATCTGGTTCCACTCGCTCGACGGGTCCGCCGATGACGACCGCCGTGACCTCGCCGGCGTGTTCGCCGACGACAGGATCGCGCAGAGCGTCCTCCAGGCCTCACCGGACGGCCGATGGGTGATGGACCTGGCCGAGCGTGGCGACGGGGGCGAGTGGGAGATCTTCGTCCGTCCGCAACGCGAGGGCGCCACCTGGACCCGGATCGCGGCGCTCGACGACAAGTGCGTCGCCGCGCGGTTCGGCTGGGATGACGAGCTGTGGCTGCTGTCCCTGAACGGTGCGTCGCGCGGCGAGATCCTGCGGCTGCGACTGGACGAGAGCCTGTCCGCCGGTGACGCCACGAGAGTCGTGCCGGCCGGCGAGGCGACCATCGAGAGCTTCGCGGTGACCCGGTCTCGGGTGTGGGTGGCCGACCTGGTGGGCGGACCCTCGCAGGTCCGGGTCTTCGACCACGCGGGCGAACAGCTGGGCACTCTTCCGGTGCTGCCGGTCAGCTCCGTGGGCGGGCTCCGGCGGGTCGGCGAGACGGAGGTGGTGTACGCGAACGAGTCGTTCGTGGAGCCGCGGTCGTGGTGGCGGGTCGGCGAACCGGAGCTCGAGCCGTCGAGGAGCGCACTCGCGTCCGTGTGTCCGATCGACTTCTCCGGCATCGAGGTGGTCCGGGAGACCGCCACGTCGCCGGACGGCACGCGGGTACCCCTGAGCGTGCTTCAGGGTCGTGGAACCGCCCGTGACGGGAGCAATCCGACCCTGCTCTGGGGGTACGGCGGCTACGGCATCTCGGTCAAGCCGGCGTTCAACCCGAGCCGGATGTTGTGGCTGGAGCAGGGTGGCGTCCTGGCGGTGGCGAACCTTCGCGGGGGTGGGGAGTACGGCGACGAATGGCACCGTGCCGGGGCCCTGGCCGACAAGCAGAACGTGTTCGACGACTTCACCGCCTGCGCGCGGCACCTGATCGAGACCGGAGTCTGCCGTTCCGACCGGCTAGCTCTGATGGGTGGTTCGAACGGCGGCCTGCTGATGGGCGCGATGGTGACCCAGCACCCCGAGCTCGCCCGCGTGGTCGTCGCACAGGTACCGGTGCTGGACATGCTGCGCGTCGAGCTGCACCCGAACGGCGCGTACAACGTCACCGAGTTCGGTACGGTCACCGACCCCGAGTTGTTCCGGGCCCTGCACGCGTACTCGCCGTACCACAACGTCACCGACGACGTGGCCTATCCGGCGGTCCTGCTGACCGCCGGGGAGTTCGATCCCCGGGTCGATCCCTACCACGCCAAGAAGATGGCCGCGCGTCTGCAGGCGGCCACCACGTCGGACGAGCCGGTACTCCTGCGGATCGAGGCGGGTGGCCACGGCCTCACCAGCTCGTTGAACCAGCGGATCGAGGAGATCACCGACGTGTACGCGTTCGTCTTCGACCGGCTGGGCATCGGCTATCGGGCGGTACGACGCGTGACGGCCTAACCCCAGACCTCCTCGGCGACCTCGACGATCAGGCGGAGCTTGTCGACCTGCTGCTGCCGGGTCAGCCGGTTGCCCTCCACGGTGGACGAGAAGCCGCACTGCGGGGACAGGCACAGCTGCTCGATCGGCACGAACCGGCTGGCCTCCTCGATCCGTCGTTTCAGGGTGTCCTTCGACTCCAGCTCGCCGCGCTTGGTCGTGACCAGGCCGAGGACGACCATCTTCCCCTTGGGTACGAACCGCAGCGGCTCGAACCCGCCGGAGCGCGCGTCGTCGTACTCCATGAAGAAGCCGTCGACCGCGAGCTCGTTGAACAGCGGCTCGGCCACGAAGTCGTAGCCTCCCTCGGCCACCCAGGAGGACTGGAAGTTGCCACGGCACATGTGCGTGGTGATCGTCATGCCGTCCGCGCGGTTCGCGAGTGCGGCGTTGATCTGCTTGATGTAGCGCAGGTGCAGATGCTCCGGGTCGTCGTCCCCGCGTGCCCTGAGCTCGGCGCGCTGGTCCGGGTCGTTGAGGTACGCCAGGCTGGTGTCGTCGAACTGGAGATACGTGCAGCCCAGCTCGGCAACCCGGCGTACCTCCTCGGCGTACGCCGAGCTCAGGTCGGCCCAGAACTCCTCGATGTCGGGGTAGACGTTCCGGTCGATGGCCGCCTCCCCGCCCCGGTAGTGGACCATGCTCGGTGACGGGATGGTCAGCTTCGGGGTGACCGTCGTCGTCAGGCCCTTGAGGAACTCGAAGTGCTCCCCGAAGATCGTCTGCCCCACGCGCACCTTGTCGCTCACCTGCAGCTTGGGTGGGCTGAACTCGAGGTCACCCTCCTCGTTGTGGAAGACGACCTTCATGTGCTCCTCGGCCTGGGAGATGCCGTCCAGCTGGTAGATGTAGTCCATGTGCCAGGAGGCGCGGCGGAACTCCCCGTCGGTCGCTGACCTCAGGCCGATCTCCTCCTGCATCGTCACCACGTCGCGGATGGCGTCGTCCTCCGCTGCCCGGAGCTCGTCGGGCGAGATACGGGCAGCGGCGAAGTCGTCGCGAGCCGCGAGCAGCTCCGTCGGTCGAAGCAGACTGCCGACATGGTCCGCCCGGTACGGCGGCGTTGTACGCATGGACATGGCCTTCCTTCCGTCGCGAGCCCTTGGCCGACGATAGTTGCTCGCGACCGGTCTGGGACGGACGGAGTACGCAAATCGGCGTACGGCCGGAGCCGCACCGGAGCCGACGACCGCTAGGTTGCAGGACGGCACGATCCGATCCATGACTGTTCACAGCGGTACGACGAAGCGCAGGTTCCGGTTGGGCAACCGCACGCGCAAGGGCGTCCTGGTGGTCCACATCGTCTCGGTCGGGGCGTGGATCGGCCTCGACGTCGTGATGGCCGTGCTGGTCTTCACCGGCGTGCTCACCGACGACGACGGCACGAAGGTGTTGGCCTTTCAGGCGCTCGAGCTGTTCGCCGTGTGGCCGATGTTCATCAGCGGGGTGACCTGCCTCGTGAGCGGTGTCGTGCTCGCCCTGGGCACGAAGTACGGCCTGCTGCGGTACTGGTGGGTGGCGGCCAAGCTCGTGCTCAACGTGGTGCTCACGGCCCTGGTGCTGCTCTCTCTGCGTGGAGGCGTCGCCGAGGTTGCCGAGCAGGGACGCCGGCTGGCCGCCGGCGCACTGGACACGGTCGTGGCCGGCGACATGATGTTCCCGCCGATCGTGTCCCCGACCGCGCTGCTGATCGCGGTCCTGCTGTCGGTGTTCAAGCCGTGGGGCCGGATCCAGAAGTAGGGCACGACGGCTCATGCAGCGGCGCATCCACGCTCAGCCGCCGGATCAACGGTCGACCAGGATCACAGGTGCGCGAGCACGGTGAGTCGCTGGGCGATCTTGCCGACCTCATCGAACTCACCTCCGGCCACGGCGAGGACGAGTGCGACCTTCTCGTTCTCGCTCGCCTCGACCCGATACCCGTTGATGCCGTAGAACAACCGCAGCGCGACCCAACCGAGGCGCTTGTCGCCGTCGACGAGGGCATGGTTGTTCACGAGCGAGTCGAGCAGGGCCGCGGCCTTCTCGTGGACGGTCGGGTAGGCGTCCTCCCCGAACACCGTTGCCCTCGGCCGGGCGAGCGCGGATTCGAGCAAGCCGAAGTCGTGGACTTTCGGTCGACGCCCGAGGAATGCTCGTGCGGCGACCAGGAGGTCTTCCAACTCCAGGTACTGGACCGCATCACTCATGAATCAGCGAGCCGCTGCAAAACCCCGGCATCCTCGCTCAGGATCTGCTCCAGCAAGGCATCGCGCTTAGCGGTGCGACGGTTGGTGTACTCCTCGACCGCCTTGATGGCGGCGGCCTGCATCGACAGTCCCTCGCGGGCTGCGGTCTCCCGCAGCCGCTCGGTCTGCTCCGCATTGAGTCTCAGGGTCATCGCCATGGCAATACGGTATCACGCGGTATCATCTGATACTAAGGACGCCAACCGGGACCGACTGCAGCAGAGACGAGTCCGGGTACGACGGCGCATACTTGGCCAGCATGACCGTGTCTCTTCATCACATCGTGATCGATGCCCACGATCTGCCGTCGTTGGCGCGATTCTGGGCCGAGGTACTGAACTGGCGGATCCTGTCCGAGCGCGAGCGGGAGATCGTTATCGGGACAGACGAGAACGCACCCGTCGGGATCTGCTTCATGCCCGTGACCGACGAGAAGGTGGTGAAGAACCGCCTGCATCTCGACCTCACCTCCCGGCCCGAGGAACGGGACGCCGAGATCGAGCGCATCCTCGCTCTGGGTGCGCACCGGGTCGACGTCGGCCAGACCGGCGCCGAGTCGTGGACCGTGCTCGCCGATCCGGAGGGAAACGAGTTCTGCGTCGTACGCCCGAAGAAGACGCTCATCCGATGACCGCCCCATTCGCGCTGGGCGCCGTCGAGGGGCGCGCATAGGATTGCTGGTCGTGGACATCGCAGTCGTCGGCGAAACCGATCTTCGGGACCTACTCCCGCTCATGCGTGGCTATTGCGACTTCTACCACGCCAGACCGGGCGACGACGACCTGCTGGCCCTGTCCCGGGCGCTGATCGCCGATCCGGACCGCGAGGGCTTCCAGCTCCTCGCCCGGCGGGACGACGGTCGCGGCGTCGGGTTCGCGACCGTGTACTGGAGCTGGTCCACGCTGGCCGCCGCCCGGCAGGCGATCCTGAACGACCTGTTCGTGCACCCGGACGCCCGCGGAACCGGCCTGGCCGAGGCGCTGATCGAGGAATGCAGAGTGCGCGCCCGTCTCCATGGCGCCGCGTCGCTGAACTGGCAGACGGCGAAGGACAACATCGCGGCCCAGAAGGTCTACGACCGGATCGGCGGCGTACGCAAGGAGTGGCTCGACTACTCGCTCGACGTCTAGCGACGGTGAACCGGCGGCCGCGATGGTCGCGCTCAGCCGGGCGCGGCGGTCGTGTCGAGCCGCGCGAGCACGTCGTCCGCCGGGATCGTCCCCGGCCGCGACCCGGTGCGTGCCAGATCGCCGGCGAGCCGCTGGAGGAGCGCGTTGGCCGGTGTCGGCACGCCGTACAGACGTCCGAGCAGCACGATCTCGCCGTTGAGATAGTCGGTCTCGATCGCGCCGGTCCCCCTGGTCAGGCTCTGCCAGGACGATCCGCCCGAGCGTCGTACGCCGCCGACGGGCCGCAGGTCGAGCAGGCTCCCGCGGCGTTCACGATCCTCGTCCGTCGACGCGTATTCGATGCCCGCCGCCCGCAGCACCGCCTCGCCCTCGGCCTGGACCACCTCGGTCAGCGGGCCGCGCCTGGCTTCCTGTCCGCAGACCGCTTCCACCGCGTTGCTGAGGTTCATCACCAGCTTGGTGTACTTCCAGCGGCGTACGTCCGGTATCGACCGCGCGTCGTAGGTGGCCGAGGCGAACGCGGCCGCGACCTCGCGGCTCACGTCGTCCTGCCCGGTCGGATAGCGACCCACATCGAGCAGCCCGGTGACCGGGGCCGAGTAGGCGCGCACGACGCCCGGCTCCAGGAAGGCGGTCGGGCACATCACCACCACGCCGTACACGTTCGCGAACGACCGCAGGGCGCACAGCTCGTTGACCACGCCGTTCTGCGCACACGCGACCGGGATGCCGGACGGCGCGGTGTCGGCGAGGGCACGGACGGCGTCCGCGGTGTCCTGGCTCTTGACCGCCAGGATGACCACGTCATCGGTGGTCAGGGACGCTTCGCCCGGATGCGAGAACACGTCGAGCCGGGCCGTGAACGACTCGGTCGGCGTATCCAGACGGAGTCCGTTCTCGCGTACGGCAGACAACTGCGCACCCCGGGCCACACCCACGACACGGTGACCTGCCTGGGAGAGGCGGGCGGCCAGCACGCCGCCGACGCCTCCGAGACCGACGATGACGAACCGCATGCCGGAATCCTCCCATCACCTCCCACACACGCGGTCTGACGCCCGTGGTCTCGGGTGCGGTCTACTCGGGCAGGCGTACGGTGACGAACACCGGCATGTGATCGCTGGCCGGACTGTACCGAACGGCGGCGTCCGCGAGCTCGACGTCCGGCGTGGCCAGGATCCAGTCGATCCGGCGGTCCAGGTCGTCCCCGTACGCGGTCAGCTGGGTGGGGTCACCGGCCGCGTCCTGCGCCGACACCAGGCCGGTCCCGTCGAACCATGAGACGATCGCGGCCGAGCCCGGTCGCATGTTGAAGTCGCCGCCGATGACGGTGCGCGGTGCGCCGTCCCACGCGGCCAGTACCGACCGCGCCTGAGCCTGGCGGGTTTCCAGGCGCCCCTCGAACTGCAGATGCGTGCTCCAGACGTTCAGTACACCGACGCCGGTGGGCACCTCGACACCGACGTACCCGCGATCCATGCCCGGGTCAGCCCGGAAGAGCAGTCCGCTCCACTCGTCCGCGACGGGGTACGTGGAGAGGACGGCGTTGCCGAACTGGCTGTCGGTCGCGCGCCCGTAGGCGAGGTCCGCGGCCATCCGCCGCGACAGCCACGCCGCCTGGTCGAGGCCACCGGCGAACAGCCAGCCCCGCGGGACTTCCTGCAGCATCGCGACGTCGGCGCCGCCGGTCTCGAGCACCCGGGCGGTCCGCTCCGGGTCGAGCGCGCCGTCCTGGCTGACCGACGAGTGCGTGTTGTATGTCGCCACCCGTAGCGAGGGGCTCGCCTCCGACTCCGGTGACGGCCAGCTGATCGCCAGCCACACCGGTACGGCCAGCGCGAGCACCGGGGTCGCGACCGCGGCGACCCGTACCCATCGGGCCGGCCCGCCGACCCGCCTCGTCGTACCTCCGGCGACCGAACCCGCGACCAGCAGGAACGCGCCGAGCCCGGCGAACGTCTCCGCGCCCACGAGCGGGATCTGGTGGGCCAGGTGGTAGGACAGCAGGATCGCGACCAGGGCGACCGATCCCAGCCCGGCGCCCAGGCCGGTACGCCAGGCGCTCAGCGGTTCTGACCGCCGACGCAGGACCGGCTGCGTGCATGCCGCGCCGAAGACGACGATCGCGGAGACCTGACCCAACGACACCAGGATCAGCGCCCAGATCCCGGTGAGCCCGCCGGGCCCGCTCACCAGGACCACCGCGACCATGACCAGGACCCGCGCGACCCACACCAGCCACCCGCCGGCAACGCCGGCGAGCCGGCCGTCGCTGTCGAGGGCGACGACCAGCGCGGCAGCCGCGGCCAACGTGACCAGCGTGACGCCGCCCGCGACCGGCAGCGAGACCCCCACGGACGAGGCGGTGAAACCGGGATTCGCGAAGAACAACGTCTGCAGGGCGAGCAGCACACAAGGCAGCGCCGCGAGCCGCCACGAGTCGCTCCCCCACAGCGAGTCCACGTCGAACGCCGGAGCACCCGTCGCCGCCCGCATCACCGACCACGCGAGTCCCGCGGCCACCACCGGGAGCACGAGCCCGACCGACCAGGAGAAGACGTCGCCGCGCCAGGCGGCGTCCCATGTGACCAGCGCCAACCGGACCCCCGTGTCGAAGACGAGACCGAGCACGACCGCGCAGGCGGTCGCACTCCGTCCGCTCCGCGCGGTCGACACCCGTACCGCACAGCCGAGCGCGACGATGCCGAGCAGTACACCGGGCAGCACCACCGGCAGGCTCGGCGTGGACTGAACCTGCGCGACGATCCGGGCCAGGGCGAGGCCGACGGCCCCGACAGCCAGGAGGACGGGCGCCCGTACGAGCCGGCCGAGCGGAGCGGCCAGCAGCCCTCCGGCAAAGATCACGGGCACGAGCCAGGCGGCGGTCACGTAGCCGATGTCGTCGGCCAGGTCGTACAGCAGCGGGCTGGCGACCCGCAACAGCTCACTCAGGACGGCGAACGTGACCGCGACGAGGAGGGCCGCCTGTCGTGCTCGCACATCACGAACGTTACGCGTCTCGCGCGCCCGCATCCGCGAACACGCGCATCAGCCGTGCCAACCGTCGTCCGGCCATCGGGTACGCGGATCGATCAGGGTGACGAGCGCTTCCCCAGCCAGGACGCGGCGTCCTGGTACGCCTTGGCCGCGGCGAGGACCCGCCCGTCCGCATGCCTGGGCCCGACGATCTGCAGGCCGGCGGGCAGGCCGGCGGAGGTGAATCCGCACGGCACCGACACGGCCGGCTGCTGGGTCATGTTGAACGGGTAGCTGAACGGCGTCCAGCTGGTCCATCTCGGACTCCCCCATCCTGACGGAGCCTCCAGCCCGGCCTCGAACGCCGCGAGCGGCAGCGTCGGCGTCACCAGCAGGTCGAATCGCTCGTGGAACTCCCCCATCAGCCTGCCGAGCACCATCCGCTCCGCGGTGGCCCCCAGGTAGTCGAGCGCCGACAACCCGGCGCCCATCTCACACACCTCGCGCAGCGCCGGGTCCATCCGGGCGCGCTGGTCCGGAGTCAGGTGCTCCGTCACCTTGGCGACGCCGGAGAACCACAAAGCGTGGTAGGCCTCCACCGGGTCCGTGAAGCCCGGATCGGCGGCCTCGACCTCGGCACCCAGCGACGCCAGCACGTCGACCGCCGACGACACCAGGTCCGCGATCTCCGGGTCGACGTCGACGTACCCGAGATCCGCGCTGTACGCCACCCGCAGCCCGGCCACGCCCGCGCGCAGCGAGGAGACGTACGATGCCGACGGCGGCTCCAGCGCCGACCAGTCGCGCGGATCGAACCCGGTGATCACGTCGAGCATCAGGGCCGCGTCGTCGACCGACCAGCTCATCGGGCCCACGTGCGCGAGCGTGCCGAACGGGCTGGCCGGATAATGCGGCACCCGGCCGTACGTCATCTTCATCCCGACGACCCCCGAGAACCCCGCGGGTATGCGTACCGAGCCGCCACCGTCGGTCCCGATCGCCAGCGCGCCCATGCCGAGCGCCACGGCGGTCGCCGCTCCCCCACTGGAGCCGCCCGGCGTCCGGCTTGGGTCCCACGGATTGCGGGTCACCCCGGTGAGCGGGTTGTCGGTGACGCCCTTCCATCCGAGCTCGGGGGTGGTGGTCTTGCCCAGGAGGACCGCGCCGCTCTCGCGGAGCCGGGCGGTCGCGGGCGCGTCGACCGACCACTCCTGGTCGGGGCTGATGTTCAGCGATCCGCGCAGGGTCGGCCATCCCTGGGTGAGCAGGAGATCCTTGATCGACGTGGGTACGCCGTCCAGCGGGCCGATCGGCTCGCCGGCCGACCACCGGGCCTCGGACTCCCGGGCCTGGGCGAGGGCGCGGTCCGGGTCGACCAGGCAGTACGCGTTGTACGTCGTGTCGTACCGCTCGATGCGATCCAGCGCCGCTCGCGTCGCCTCGACCGGCGACACCGATCCCGCGCGGTAGCCAGCGGTCAGCTCGGTCGCCGTCCAGTCGGCCAGCTCGGATGGTTGTCCGGTCACGTCGTTCACCCGTCCCTCACGTATCCGACCGTCTTGTCCACCAGATTGCGCAGCGGCTCATCTGCCCGCCATCGCCGCAGGTTGTCGAGGAACAGCTCGGCCAGGGCGTCCCGCCAGCCCACGGTATCGGCCGACATGTGCGGCGACACGAACACCTCGGGCAGCTCCCAGAGCGGAGACTCCGGCGGAAGCGGCTCGGTCTCGAACACGTCCAGGGCCGCACCCGCGATCCGCCGCTCGCGCAACGCGGCCACCAGGTCCGGCTCCACCACGAGCTCGCCCCGGCCCACGTTGATCAGCCGCGCGCTCGGCTTCATCGCGCCGAGCACGGACGCGTCGATCATCCCCCGGGTCTCCTTGGTCAGGGGTGCGACGAGTACGACGTAGTCGGCCCCGGTCACCAGCTCCGTCAGGTCGGACGAGGCCGCCACGTCGCCGAAGTCCGGATCCCCGGACCGGGCCGTGCGTCCCGCGCCGCTCACCCGCACCCCGGCGGCGCCGAGCAGCCTGGCGATGGCCCGGCCGATCGGGCCGACCCCGACGACGAGCGCCGTCCGGCCGGCCAGCCGCTCGGTGTCCCGGTGCTCCCACTCGCGTCGCGTCTGTCGCCGCCAGGTGCCCATGGTGTCCTTGGCGAACATGAGCATCAGGCCGAGCACGTACTCGGCGATCGCCCCGTCGAACACACCCCGCGAGTTGGTCAGCGCTACGTCGCTGTCGACCATGGGCGGGATCAACACGTTGTCGACTCCCGCGCTCGCCGTGTGCACCCAGCGGAGCCGGTCGGCCGAGTCCCAGGCCGCGGCGAGCGCGGGCGTGAGGAAATCCCACGCCAGCAGGATCTCCGCACCGGCCAGGGTGGCGGGCAGCTCTGCGGCGGTCGCGAGGCGTACGTCGGCCAGCTCCTCGATCCGTTCGAGGTTCGATGGCAGCGTGCCGTCGTGCAACACGGTGAGTCGCGACAGCGGCATGGCATCCTCGGAACGAGAATCTGAAAACAATGCGAACGCCAGCGACGCTAGACAGGCGATCGTAGGATTGTCAACAATGTCCATCATGCTCCGACGTGTCCGCAAAGGAGGCGCGGATGGTCCACACCTCGCGGTCTCCGGACGCGGACGAGGACCGTTCGTTCGGCATCATCGTGCCCTACGATTTCGCGCTTGATCGCGAGATCTGGCGGTGGGTGCCGGACGACGTCACGCTGCTGCTCACGCGCACCCACCATCTGCGCCTGGAGGCCACCGTCGAGATGGCCCAGCACGTCAGCACCGAGGAGACCGTGCGGAGCGCGACCGACGACCTGCTCGCGGTC
The DNA here is from genome assembly GCA_009377795.1 of Propionibacteriales bacterium. Lineage (GTDB taxonomy): Bacteria > Actinomycetota > Actinomycetes > Propionibacteriales > Nocardioidaceae > WHTJ01. Next base: position 11,347 of record WHTJ01000087.1, read on the forward strand.
GAGCCCGCGGTCGTCGTCTATCTCTGCACGTCGGGGAGCTTCGTCAACGGGGTCGTGGGCGAGCACCGGATCCGCAAGGTCATGCTGGAGACCGGGGCTCCGACGGCGGTGACCACATCCGGTGCCCTGACCCATGCGCTCAGCCAGCTGGAGATCGCCAAGGTGACCGTCGTGACGCCGTACGTCGAGAGCGTCACCGACCGGCTCCGGTCCTACCTGCACGAGTCGGGCGTCGAGGTGATGTCCAGCGGAGGGCTCGGCCTGGTGTCGCGGATCTGGCGGGTGCCGTACAGCAGGCTCTTCGACTTCGCGCTGGAGACCGACCATCCGGAGTCCGAGGCGGTGTTCATCGCGTGCACGAACCTCCCGACGTACGACGTGATAGCCCCGCTGGAGGCCGCCCTCGGCAAGCCCGTGCTGAGCGCCAACCAGGTGTCCCTGTGGGCCGCGCTGCAGGCGACGGGGACACCCGCCGCCCCGACCGACCAGAGCCTGTTCGGCCTGCTCTGAGCGCCTGCGGAACGGCCGGTGGAGAAATTCGCGGGCGGCTGTCGGTGCGGTCGTCTACTGTCGCCGCATGACTGACGTGAATTCAAGGGGAGGCACGTCGACCCAGACGCTGCGAGAGCGCATCTCCGGTGAAGTCGTCCTGCCCAGCGACGAAACGTACGAACAGCACCGAAACGCATTCATGTATCCGGGGAGCCCGGCCGTGATCGCGCGATGCCGCACCCACGACGACATTCGGCACGCCCTCCAGTTCGGGCGCGAGCAGCAGTTGCCGATCTCGATCCGGAGCGGCGGCCACGGCCCCGGGTTCGGGACGAACGACGGCGGCCTCGTGATCGACCTATCGCCGTTCGACCAGGTGGAGATCCTCGACGACCAGCGCCGCCTCGTCCGGATCGGCACCGGCGCTCGGTGGATCGACGTGGCGAACGCACTCGGTCCGCACGGGCTGGCCATCTCGTCGGGCGACACGACGAAGGTCGGCGTCGGCGGCCTGATCCTCGGGGGCGGCATGGGCTGGCTGGTGCGCAAATGCGGTCTCACGATCGACAGCCTGGTCGCCGCCGACGTCGTGACCGCGGACGGCCGGACCCTCCGGGCCAGCGCGGACGAGCACCCCGACCTGTTCTGGGCGATTCGCGGCGGCGGGGGCAACTTCGGCGTGGTCACGGCGTTCGAGCTGGTCGCCACCCCGGTGCGGAACGTCCTGGCCGGCACGATCACCTACCCGCCGTCCGATGCGCCGTCGGTGTTGAAGAAGTGGCGCGACTACATGCGCGAGGCTCCGGAAGACCTCACCACGACCGCGATGCTGATGCCCGAGATGCCCGAGGGACCGCCGCCGTTCGCGATCGGGGTCTGCTGTCCGGCCGACGACGAGAGCGCCGCCCGGGCGGCGGTCGATCCGCTGCTGGGTCTGGACGACGGTGCGGCGCACGACCTCAAGACGATGCCCTACGGCGACGTACTGGAGGAGCCGCACGAGCTGCCACCGGGCATGGGGCCACCGCTGGGCAAGAACGACCTGGTGTCCGAGCTCCATGACGAGGTGATCGACCTGGTGGTTCGTCGGGTCCGCGAGAGCGGCGCCACGATGGCGCAGCTCCGCAGCCTCGGCGGGGCCTTGAGCCGGATACCGAGCGAGGCGACGGCGTTCGCCCAGCGGGACAGCGAGGCATTGGTCATGACCGTCACGTTCGACAGGTCGCCGGAGGGGGTGGCGGCGTACGACGCGATGCGCGAGTCGTTGGCGTCGTTCAGTAGCGGCTCCTACGGCAACCTGACGAACACGAGGGACGCCGATGATCCCCGGGCCATCTACCCGCCGTCGACGTACGAACGGCTGGCCGCCGTCAAGCGCGCCTACGACCCGGAGAACCTCTTCAACCAGAACTACAACATTCGCCCGGCCTGACGTCCTGCTTCAGACCCCCTTCGCGTCGAGATTGCAGATCTGGCCGTTCAGTCTCGCGGCGGCGGGCCCGATGGCTATGCCGGCTCGTGGCGGCGGAAGCTCAGTGTCTCGCCCTCGAAGCCGCGTTTCCAGATGTCCTGGCCGCCGGACGCGATCCGGTCCAGGCCGTCGACGATCGTGGCGAAGACGTTGCCGGGCACGAAACCGAAGTCCGGGTTGAGCAGAAGGTTGTTGCGCTCGTAGAACACCGCCAGATCGACGATCTGGCTCGCCTGGTGCGGCTCCTTGTCGGTGTCGTAACCGTGCGATGCCGTGGCCAGCTGCCACTGCTCGAACGGGAAGTAGACGACGTCCCCCGGTATCGGGGTGATCGTGGTGTTCTCCCGGCCCGGTTCGGGGTCGGCGAAGGCCGGCACGAAGGTGTAGATCTCGTTGCGCGCGTACTTCGCGTGGAAGACGTCCGAGCCGAGGGGTAGCGCGTTCCATACCGCGTCGCAGGTGCGCGGGGCCATCTCGTCCAGGAGTCGGGCGACACACGTGATGCCGCGCTTGTCTAGCGTGATGTCCATCAGTCGGGTCATCGGTCTCTCCCGGCAGTAGTCCTGCTGTTCCGCACGGCGGTCGCGGCCTTGAGCCTGGCCGACGCTAGGACCGAGACTGTAGGATTGTCAACAATTTTGACGGTTAAGGGGTCGTCCATGGCGAGTGTCACGGTAGGGATGCTGTATCCCGGCTACTCCGCCGAGGACGACTATCCGCGGCTGGAGTCCATGCTCGACTCCGGCGTCGCGCTGCCGGTACAGCACACCAAGATGGTCGTCGACGCCCATCGCATCGACGCACTCCTCGATTGGGGCCGGGCGGACCGGCTCGCCGCGGGCGCCCGTGCTCTGGAGCCTCAGCGTCTCGACTCCATCGTGTGGGCCTGCACGAGCGGCAGCTTCTGTTACGGGTGGCGGGGCGCGCACACGCAGGCGGAGGCGCTCGCCAAAGACGCCGGAGTGCCGGCGTCCAGCACCGCGCTGGCGTTCGTACACGCCGCTCATGCACTCGGGGTGAGCCGGGTCGCGGTGGTGGCGACCTACCCCGACGAGGTGGCGAAGTTGTTCGCGGAGTTCCTGACCGAGGGCGACATCAAGGTGATGGACGTCTCGAGTCACGGCATCTTCACCGCGGCCGAGGTGGGCACGATCGGCGAGCAGGAACTGCTGGCGATCGCGACGGCCGGGGACATGGCGTCCGCGCAGGCTCTGCTGCTACCCGATACCGCCTTGCACACCGTCCAACACCTCGAATCGCTGGAGAACGAACTGGGCAAGCCGGTGCTCACCGCCAATCAGGTGTCCGCGTGGGAGGGTCTGCGGCTCGCGGGGTACCGCGAACCTCATGACGGCCTCGGCATGCTGTTCCGCTACATGGATGCGGGAGGCGGGTCGTGGCCGGAGTGAAGGACAGGTGGCGACCGATCGACCGAAAGCCGACGGCGTCGCTGATCTCTGATCAGCTACGCGAGGCAATCATGTCGGGCGATCTGGCCCAGGGAGCTCAGGTCGGCGAGGCGCAGCTCGCCGAACGGTTGGGCGTGAGCCGTGGGCCGTTGCGCGAGGCGATGCAGCGGTTGGTCCAGGAGGGGTTGCTACACAGCATTCCGCACCGCGGACTGTTCGTGGTCGAGCTGAGCGACGAGGACGTGGAGGACATCTATACGGCCCGGATGGCGGTGGAGAGCGCCGCCGTACTGTCGATTCTGCGGCGGGACGACGCCGACCGGGTCGCCGATCGCCTGGACAAGGCCGTGGCCAAGATGTCGGGTGCGGCCGAGCGTGGGGATACGCAGGCGTTGAGTCGGAGTGACCTGGCCTTCCACGAGCTCCTGGTGTCGGAGTCCGGAAGCGTCCGGCTGCAACGCATGGCGAGCACCCTGCTGCTGGAGACCCGGATGTGCATGGCGGCGCTGCCTCACCGGTACGTCGTGCCGGGCGATCTCGTGACCGAGCACGTCGAGATCGTGCGGGCCATCCGGGAACGCGATCGAGATCGCGCGATGAAGGTGATCGACGAGCACATGGGGGACGCCGTCGGCCGGCTCTCGATTCCCGCCGCCGAACCGGCGGATGCCTGAACCCGACTGGCTCCTGCGTCAACGTGTGACCGCCTGTGGATAACGGATTTGCGGGGCCCATGAGCGGCTAGGGTGCTCGCAATGTAGCCGGTGCGCAGGAGGCTCGGGCCGTGGTCAGATCAGGCGTGGTCGCTTCAATCGGAGTGCTGTTCGCGCTCGTTTCCAGCGGATGCACCGAGGACGGGCCCACACTGAGTGACGTCGCGCCGATGTTCGAACGAGATGCACCTGAGATCTTCGAGGACCTGGTCGAGCGGACCGCCCGGAATCCCGACGGAGCGACCATCGTCGACGACGGGACGTCCGATGTTGCGTGCGCGGACGGACAGGTCAAGCGCGAGTTCGAAGGCTCCTTCCCGATCCAGGATGAACCCGATCTAGACGACAAACTTGATCTCTACACGTCCGTCGTGTGGAGCGAGTTGTCGAGGCGAAGCTACGAGGGCAACTGGCCGCCTAACCAGGCAGATGCTGTTGATCTGCGTGAGCTGACGACAACCAATGCGGACGAGACGATCAGGTTTACGGTTCGCTTCGCCGGTAAGCCCACACCATCGCTCACTTTTCTTGGCGAGACCAACTGTCTGAGGCCCTGAGTATGCGGCGTCGTGTCCGATATGAAGCGCACGGCTAATCGCACCCAACCTTGGCATTGCTGCTCACTTGGGTCAGCTGCTCTGGAATCCAATCGCGAATGAGTCCGTCGCAAGCAAGTTCTCCTTGAGCCTTGGGTATGGCGACGAGAAGACTGTCGGTTCCATCCTTGACCTTCGTGCCGATGCTCACGCCGTGTGCCGTCTCCGACCCGCCGATGGCAAGGTCCTGCTGGTCGAGCCAGGCGTCGAACTCCTCCCTCGCCCTTCCGGCCGTCTGGCTGTCGGCGAGGAACTGGTCGGTCCTCAGTAGATCGCCGTCATCGTCGGTGAACGGTGTGTCGCGAAGTCGCAGATCACCGTAGCCCGCATCCATCAGCGCACGTGCGACGTCGTAACGTGCGGCAACGCTGAGCCGGAACATGGTGGCCTCGATGTCATCGACGCGTGTCGCATCGACTGCGGTGGCGCGATCGATGCCCGCTCTGCCTCCGTACTGCAAGGCACTCCAGACGGCACCTGCGCCTGTTTGTGACAGCGGAAGCACCCGCCTCACGAGATCGCCTCCGGGAACGAAGAACATTGGCAGCAGTCCGAGGTGCTGCACAATGCTGCGAGTGCGGGCATCGGCCTCGTCCATGCGGCCGCGCACGTGTACCTGGCTCAGATATTGCAGACCTGCGAGGTTGCCGAAGGCTCCAAGTGCCCGATCGAGGTGCGCTGGGTCCTGTTCGCCGCGACGAATCACCGAGTAGTCGGCTCGTGCGGTGTGGAATGTCAACCGATCCCATAGCCGACGTACGCCGTCGTTGAAGGGCTGCGACACCTCGTCGTCGTCCGCGAACCCGTGGAGGAACTGGTAGGTGTCGGCCAGGCTGAGGTAGAACCGTGGCTCCAATCCGTCGATGGAGCTGAAGGCGGCCGGCACTGTCTGCGATGACTCCCGTCGTGCCGCGTCGTCCACTCTGGCGCCGGTCAGCATCTCGGGACTGTAGGAGCCCGCGATCCGGGCGAGAGAGGCCTTGATGCTGAAGGGCACCCGCTCCAGTTGGCCGGCCGCTCGGATGAATTGGTATGCGAACCGCGAGGCGGGCGCACCGTGGTGGCCGGGTTCGTCGAACCCCGTGCCGGTAGCCGCCTCGACTGCACGCCCGAACGCCTCGGGGATCTCGCCGCCCCACTGGTCGTATCGGTGGTCGATCTCTCCCGCGTCGTACACGGTCGAGACCAGTGACTGCAGCCGTTCGACACCATCGTCCACGTCCGGTTGCTTGGAGTCCATTCCTGAAATGGCCAAGAGCGTTTCGCGCGCCGCTGACGGATTGTTGGCCAGGGCGCCGAAGGCCAATGCGACGGTGCGTTGGTAGGTTGCCTGTGGCCGGCCGGTGTCGGTCCCCGAATCGTACTGGTCCGGAAAGCGGGAGTCGGGGTCTTCGGTGAACCCGTCGAGCGCGTTGGCCCGTACGACTCGCCTCAGCCAGCCCGCATCGAAATCTCCTGATTGCAGCAGCGCCAACCGGTTCCACGCGTAGGAAGATGTGTGCTCGCCGTCGGGTACGTCATCGAACGAGTCGAATAACCTGGTGAAGCCGCTTGGTGGATCGAGGGCGTCGGCCGCGGCACCCAAGGCTCTGCTGAAGATCGCCAGATCGTCCGCGCCGGATTGACCGTTCACCCACTCCAGCTCTTCTGGCAGCCTCACGGTGGCATCGTGGCCAAGCCGGGCGTAGAAGTCGGCCATCAGCACTGGATCCCAGCTGTACTGGGCAAGATCTTCTGCCACACGATGCAGCAGGTCGGCGTCTACCGCGCTTTCGGACGTGTCGGCCAGATCCCGAGCAAGCAGCCGATCGGCCAGCCCGCGTACGGCGTGTCGTTGGGCTGCGGTCGGCATCCCCGCTGGCTCGCTGATGTGCACGATCCCGTGGAAGCCAGGCTGCGCCGACTCGAGCGTTCGGGCAAGCTCGAGTCGGCGACGGAGCATCGGCAGCTCATGTTCTACCCAGGCTCCGATCTCGATGAGCTGACGCAACGGTGCCTGGCCGATTCCGTACTCGGCCAGCAAGCCCAGCAGATGATGACCCACCTGCTGCAGGTACTCCTGCTGGCGTTCCAGATCGCTCACCATCGCGGCGAACGACTCGATCCCGATGCCGGAGTAGTTGCTCGCCGCCCCTTCATCTAGAGGCACCTTCTGTGCCCTCCTTCTGGTGGAGTCGGACCGTGGCTTAGTTGCCGCGGACGTCCCGGTGGCGGTAGATGGTGCGCCCGGTGTTGACGTCGTACGCCTGCTCCGGTGCGATTATCTGGTCCATCGAGGCCAGCGTCTGGTCGATCTCGTCGATCACCGAGTCGATCAGGGTGCCGAGCCTCCGTCTCCGGCCGCCGAGGCCCGCGGCCCAGGCGGGTGCCGCGCTCGGACCGACCCACGTGCGGCCGGACTGCATGCGCCG